>JAUXBM010000064.1 GCA_030619415.1 Chlorobiota bacterium | reverse complement strand
CCAGATAAGGGTGTCGTTCGATACTGCCGATTCGATGGGGGCTAACTTTATCAACTCTTGTCTGGAAGAGTTTGCAAGTGAATTGAAATCTTTCTTTCGAACCCATAAAGCATTTGATGAGGATGAGAGAGACTGCCTGGTAATTATGTCGATACTTTCAAATTACACACCCGATTGCCTGGTCAGAACATGGGTTGAATGTGAACTGAAAGATCTTGACAGTCTAGACGAAAGTTTGACTGGCGAAGAATTTGCCGGCAAATTCCAGCTGGCAGTTAAAATAGCCGAACTGGATGTTTACAGGGCTACTACGCATAACAAAGGCATTTTCAATGGAATAGATGCGGTAGCCATCGCTACAGGAAATGATTTTAGGGCGATTGAGGCAGCCGGTCATGCCTATGCATCCAAAGATGGCCAGTATAAAAGTCTATCGAGCGTTGAGATCAAAGACGGGAAATTCAAATTTATCCTTGAAGTGCCTATTGCCCTCGGCACAGTCGGAGGCCTTACCAATTTGCATCCACTTGCAAAACATTCTCTTGAGATGCTTGGTAATCCTACTGCTAAAGAGTTGATGCAAATTGCAGCGGTACTTGGACTGGCCAATAATTTTGCAGCAATCAGATCGTTGGTGACCAAAGGAATTCAGATCGGCCACATGAAAATGCATCTGATGAATATCTTAAATCATTTCGAGGCAACGAGTGATGAAAAGGAGCAAGCGGTCGAGTATTTTGTAGCCCATAAAGTGTCGTTTGCCAATGTCAGTGAATTTATCGCAAATCTCAGAAAAAAGTGATCTCAAAAGCGTGGTATAGTCATGGGAAACTCCTGATTACCGGAGAGTATTTAATACTTGACGGGGCAAAAGCCCTGGCGTTGCCTTTGAAGCTTGGCCAGTATTTGACTTTTAAAAAGGCGAAAGAGCCATTGCTTAAATGGACCGCATTGAAACCTGATGGAGCTTGGTTCCAGGCACAATTTAGTTTGCCCGGCCTTGATGTTATTAAAACAACTGATACTGATTTAAGCGATCAACTGCGAAAAATATTGTTGCAAGTCAGGTCGTTAAATAATAATTTCCTGGCGGGACAGGAAGGCGTTGAAGCAGAAACCATACTCGAGTTTGATCCTGAATATGGATTTGGGTCAAGTTCAACACTTATTAATAACCTGGCCAGGTGGGCAGATGTTGATCCTTATATTCTACAGGATATATCATTTGGCGGTTCAGGATATGATATCGCCTGTGCACAAGCCGATCATCCCATCACTTTCCAATTAATTAACAGTCATCCAACTGTCAATACAGTACAATTCAACCCTCCTTTCAAAGATCAATTGTACTTTGTTTATCTCAACAAAAAACAACAATCAAGAAGCAGTATCGTTGCGTACAGGAAAGAAGCTCAAATCGGCCGAAACGATATACAAACGATCAGCGATATAACTGATAAATTAACCTACACCCAGGATCTTGCGAATTTTGAATTGCTTCTGTTCGAGCACGAAAAAATAATTTCAACTGTTCTGGGAAAACCCACAATTAAGTCAGCCTTGTTTGAGGATCATCCCGGAATCGTAAAATCACTTGGAGCCTGGGGTGGCGATTTTGTGATGATGACGAATCGCATCGAACCGGCTGATTTCAAAGCTTATTTATCCCGAAAAGGATACGAAACCTGGTTCCGGTTTGATGAGATTGTCAAAAGTTAATAGCAACCCATCCAATCGATTGATGAAAATCTTGTAATTTGTTAATTCTAATCTAGCAGTAAACACTTTGAATCAAGCACAAAATTCCGAAAAGTTAAAGAGTGGCAAAGTTGCCTGGAAAAGCCCGTCCAATATAGCATTGGTAAAATACTGGGGGAAACACGGCAACCAGTTGCCACGCAACCCTTCATTGAGTATTACCCTTCGTGAAGCAGTTACGCATACAGAATTTGAATATCACGTAAAACCAACCGGTGAAGGCTTGACCGTTGATTTTTTCTTTGAAAAAAAACCGGCCACTGCTTTCCGTGACCGGATTCTGGGGTTTCTTGAAAAGCGAATGCCCGCATTTCCATTTTTGAATAATGTTCATTTAACAATAAACAGCAACAATACTTTTCCCCATTCCTCAGGGATTGCCTCTTCGGCATCTGCTTTTAGTTCGATTGCTTTGTGTATTTCAAGCATTCAGCAGACACTTTCCGGAAACCAAAAAAAAGGCAATGATTTTTATCGACAGGCTTCCGGATTGGCACGATTGGGCTCTGGTAGTGCCGGCAGGTCGGTTTATGGTGGCTATGTAGTTTGGGGTGCTTTGGATGGGTTTAACGAATACAGCGACGATTATGCTGTGCCCATCCTGACCGATGTACATCCTGTTTTTAAAGATATCCAGGACGCCATTTTGATTGTCAGTGATCAAAAGAAGAAGGTAGGAAGCACCGCCGGTCATGCACTGATGGAAGGACATCCGTTTGCCGGAGCCCGATATGATCAGGCAATAAAAAATATGAATAGCTTGCATCACATTTTGAAAACTAGTGACCTTGATGGCTTTGTGGAAATTGTTGAAAACGAAGCCTTAAGCCTGCATGCATTGATGATGGCTTCTAATCCCGGATATCTCCTTATGGAATATAATACGATACAGATTATCGAAAAAATCAGGGCGTTCAGAATCAAAAAAAATATTCCCGTCTGTTTCACGCTTGATGCCGGGCCAAATGTACACCTCCTTTATCCAAATGAATACAAGGCAGAGGTAGTCGAATGGATTGATGAAGATTTGTCAGAATTCTGCAGTGGCGGAAAATGGATCGATGATGGTATCGGACAGGGACCCGAGCAAATATAACAATGCGGTGTGCGTCTACAAATGTTTTAGATCACTGCAGCCCCTGTCTTGGTTAGGTATTCCCTGATAGACGATATATTCAAAAGCTTTTCTTTTTTTCCGGGTGCTAACTCAATTTCTTTATCATGGCTAACCAATGATTCCAAGGGGATGCCTAAATACCTATTCAGTAAGGTTATCATTTTTAAAGTTAATGCCCTTTTGCCATTTAATACTTCTGATACCCTGGTTTTTCCACCAAATAAAGATGCAACATCTACTTGTTTTAGGTTCATTTGTTCCATTCTAAACTTAATGGCTTCAATTGGGTTGGGGGCATCCATTTGGTAATGTTCCTGTTCATATTTTTCAACAAGCAAAGAGAGCAATTCCATTTCTTCACCTTCCGGACTACTAGGATCAATAGGACTCCTGGAACTTTTAATAAGATCATAAATCCTTTTGCATGCTTCGTCGTACTCCCGTTCTGTCTTTAATATTTTAGTCTTCATAATTAACTGTTTTAGCATTTATCTTATCGTATTCAGCATGTGTGCCGAAGCACACTATAAAAACAATCTTTAATTTATATTCAACATCAACAATCAATCGGTAATCATTACCTTTAATATTGAACACCACTCTTTTTGAACTTATTATACTGGCATTTCCATATTTTGATTTTAATTCACTTGCATTGCTCCAACCTGAGTATCTTACTTCATAAATCCATGCTTTTATGGGCTCCTCTGCCTGCCGGTATTTACTTAGCTTGCAATACTCTGTTAATGTTTTTTCCTTAATTATTCTCATGTTCTTATCCTGCAAAATTAATTAAAAGTTACCGTATTTGGTAACTTTTAGAATAATATTTTATCTCAAGGGATGATATTTCTCTAATTTGTTCTTCAGCCCTTCCAAATTCTTTTTCTGGCAAACTTCAGAAATAGAATTGTGCAAAATTTGCACATTGCTAAGTTTGAACTGTTAAGTATTCCTTGACAGCTGCAGCTTCTTGCGCTCTTCCAGATTTCCAAATCCGGAAGTAAGGGGATTTGAATTTTTAATTCAGTGTAATTGCGTTTTTTAAAGATTGCAAATCTCCATCCCTTTAGTTCGAGATCACAGATCTCGAAAAGCAGGGGTTATACAAATTTATAATCAGTAATTTTGCTTCCCTAAATATTTGATCAATGAACGCAAATCTTTCATTTTCCCTGTCAGGAAATATTGTTGATTTAAAGGCTGAAGTAATTTTCAAAGGGACTGTCACCGTTGTGGATGGCATCATACAATCTATCTTTAAGGATGAATCTGTTGCGGAGGATCACTATATTCTTCCGGGTTTAATCGATGCGCATATTCATATCGAAAGCTCCATGCTGGTGCCTTCAGAATTTGCAAGGCTGGCTGTTGTCCATGGCACTGTGGCTACTGTTTCCGATCCGCACGAAATAGCAAATGTACTCGGAATCGATGGGATCAGGTTTATGATTGATAATGGACATAAAGTGCCATTCAAGTTTTTCTTTGGGGCTTCGGCCTGTGTTCCGGCAACTCCATTTGAAACAGCCGGTAATGCAATAAGTCTGGATGAGTTGGACGAGTTGCTGAGCATGAAGGAAGTGAAGTATCTTTCAGAAATGATGAATTTTCCGGGGGTGATCAACAGGGACGAATTTGAAATTAAAAAACTTGAGATCGCTAAAAAATATGATAAGCCCGCCGATGGACATGCACCGGGAGTGAAAGGTGATGCAGCAAAAAAATACATCGAAGCCGGAATTACGACCGATCATGAGTGTTTTACTATGGAAGAAGCCCTGGAAAAGATCGGCTACGGAATGAAAATCCAAATCCGTGAAGGAAGTGCGGCTAAAAATTTTGACGCGCTGGTTGATCTGCTGGAGGATCATTCTGATAAAGTACTTTTTTGCTCTGATGATAAGCATCCTGATGACCTTGTGGATGGCCACATTAATCGAATGATCCAGCGGGCAATTAAAAAAGGATATGACCCGATCAGGGTTTTAAAGAGTGTAATACTAAATCCTGTTGAACACTACAAACTGGAAGTGGGAACCCTCCAAACCGGCGATCCGGCAGATATGATCGTGGTGGATGATCTTCATCATTTTAATATCCTGCAAACATTTGTTAACGGCATCAGGGTGGCTGAAAAAGGCAAAACTCTAATTGACTCAGTACCTGTTGATCATCCAAATATTTTTAATGTTCGCCCGATTGCGTTGGAGCAAATCCGGGTAAAACCGGAAGGTAGTAAAATGAGGGTAATTGCCGCATTTGATGGAGAGCTGATCACGGGTGTTGAACTCGTAACCCCTACAATCGTTGATGGCAATGTGGTTAGTGATGTGACAGATGATGTTCTAAAAATAGTGGTATTGAACAGGTATGGGCAAAGTGAGCCGGCTGTTGCATTTATTAAAAACTTTGGGTTGAAAACCGGGGCAATCGCTTCGAGTGTTGCGCACGACAGCCATAACATTGTCGCAGTTGGTGTTAAAGATGAGGACATTGTACTTGCCATCAATGCGATTATTGAACAAAAAGGAGGGGTTACTGTCGTGCATTCAGGAACAATCAAAATGCTGCCATTGCCTGTAGCCGGTTTAATGTCTGCGGGGGATGCCTACAAGGCAGCTGAATTATACCACCAGCTGGATGAGGAGGCCCATAAAATAGGCGCCACCTTAATAGCGCCGTTCATGACACTTTCATTTATGGCCTTGCTCGTAATACCTGAACTTAAACTGAGCGACAAGGGTTTATTTGATGGTAAAACCTTTTCCTTCATTCCTTTGTTTGTGTAGAGCATACCAATTAATCTCCAAAATGCGCCATTCAATCTTTATCTTTTCCCACTTAGCTTCTTTGAAAAATTCTACCATAACGTTGGCTATGCAAGAATTTTTGCAAATCGCCAAGCGAAAAAATATTTTGATTTAAAAGGCGCATTCCGATAACTATTTGGTATCACTTATTTAGAATCCATATAAAATATGTATTAAAGCGATATATGTACATATATAATTGTTTGCAACGGATGAATATGTATAATTTTGTCCGCAAACCCTGGTAAGTCTATGTCTAATATCGATATCAATATTCAAAAGCTGGAATTGGCAGCCAGTAAATTAAGGGCTATGTCGCACCCAATGCGTATTGCCATCATTGATTTGCTTGCCGATGGAAATAACCTGAGTGTTACAGAAATTTATAAGAGTCTTGATATTGAACAGGCTACTGCCTCGCACCATTTGAATATTCTAAAAAACAAAGGCCTCCTTGAATCGAAAAGAGAGGGAAAAAAGATTTATTATTTCCTGAAGAGCGTTAAGCTAACCGAGGTCATTGAATGTATCAATCGTTGTAACGAGAACTAAAACGATCGCTCGTCATTATTTGATTATCCAATCTTCCACCATTTCCCAGTTTGCCCTTACAGATATTGTCTGGTTGTAGTAACCAACTTTCTCAGCCTGTATTTTGTACCCATAGTTTCCATTGTCCCACTGCCTGTTCCCATTGTCGTCGAAAATTACTTTTAAAATATAAGCGGCAGGATCCAGGTTTTCGATTGTTATGGTGGTATCGGATTGAAAATACATTTCTTTAAGAATATTTTCCTTGTCACTCATCAACTGAAGAACATAATCCTGCTCATGTGGAGGGTGAAGTGAAATGACAAGTACGCCATAATCCCTCGAAGATCTTGTGGCAAAATTGACATTGCTTTCCTTGTTATGCATGCCATTCCAATCTATTACAGATGAATCGGCCAGTCTGATCGAATATTTCGTTCCTTCCACGTATTCAACAGGAAATTGCACATTTCGATGCAACGAATCTGCAAAGCTAAATTCTGGTTGCCAGATGGAGTCTGTACCGGCAATCAGCAATAAGGAATCAGTAAGTATTGTATCTACCGGGTGTTTGAAAGTGATTGTTGGTATCTGACCGGGTTTGAGAACATTGCGGTTTAGATTAAACGTAAAATCCAGGTATTCTTTTCTCTTCGCTTCTTCCTTTTTTTCTTTACGCGATTGTTGTCCAGGCAATTTTCGTTTGGGGTCGAGACGGGTAAAAATATGTTCGAGTGTATCTGAGTTATTGAGCACTACCAATTCGAGCGTATCAATGGGCAGGTTTTTGAAAAACCAGGTAACAGTATCGTGTTTTGCCGAAAGTTCCTCGATATACCAGGTAGTGTCGGCTGAAAAATTAAGCGGTTTAATCAGGATGCTATCCGCCGGCCAGGCAAATGAAAATTCAATGATGTTTTTACTTACAAGACTTGTTTTGAATAATTTTTGTGTACTGTCGGCTTCTTTAAAAATTTTCAGTTCATGTTGTGTGAATTGTTCATCAAATTTCTTGATGGTATCGTAGATCAACGAGTCGATGATTTTTTCCTGGATATCATAATCAAGTGAATCATAAATCATAAATGCACTATCAGAGAACAAGGAGTCGATATCAATGGGTTTAAGGTATTGGGGCATGAGCAGGGAATCGTTGAAGCCTATGGTTTCACCAGGTTGATCATAAAAATAATTCCCGTTTAAATCTGTTAATGCGACCAAAAGATAGGGCTCATCAGCCAGTCCGTTCAGGTGAAAATCACCATTTACATCTGTTTTACTTACATAATATGGCTGAATGTTGAAGAACAAAGAATCCAAAGGAAGTGTATCGTTATTGTCTTTATACAGCATCGCATAAACATCCTGAGCCGGTTGAAGGTTAAACGCATCAATTACGTTTCCGTGCAGGCTCATCGAGTCAACCCTGTCGCCGGTAGAAAATATGTAGGTGTAATTGAGTATTGGATTGCGTTCGGTAATGTCAACAATGGCATCACCAAAATACACCGAATAGGTGGTGTTTTCTTTTAACTCTTCCCTGAACTTAACCTGTATCGACTTTCCTTTCACTTTAAATTCAGGAAGTTTTCCCATCGGTGGGGAAATCATCACTTTCTGACTGATGTTGTCGAGCTCAATATATTCATCAAAAGTGACGGAGAATTTGTTGCCTTCAAAATTAGGACTGCGGTTTTTTGGTTCCGACCGGAGTACCTGTGGCGGGTCATCGTCTTTTGGCCCCCCACCTGGCTGTACCGGGTGTGCACACCTGATGAGGCTTATAACGCAAACTACTAAACAGATTAAGTTTAAAAAGTGACGCACACTTAACATTTTTGGTACACAAAGATGCAAAATAATCCAGTAGGCTTTTACAGGGGAAGGAGTGGAAACTGATAGCCGGCTTTTGAAAAATGCTCCAGGTAACGAGGCAGCGTATAAAGCAAATTTTCTGAAGCCTTTTCACTGTCGTGAAAAACAACGATTGCACCCGGGCCGGTGTGTTTTACAGCGTTTTGTAAACATTTTTGCGGTGTAACTTTCTTGTTGTAATCATGGGGAAGCACCGACCACATCACAATGCGGTAAGTAATTTTTAAATAGGGGATATGCAGCAAGTTTATTTTCCCGTAAGGTGGCCTGAATAGATGAGAATCAACGTACTTTGCACATTTTTCCACATTTTCAAAATATTCCTGACGCGATACTTTCCATCCGTTTAAATGAT
>JAUXBM010000034.1 GCA_030619415.1 Chlorobiota bacterium | reverse complement strand
CTGCTCAAGCTTCAGTGCCTCCCCTATTACTGCACCTGTGATCAATGCCATAATCATGTGCAACACATGGGTGGTTTCCAGCGCCATCGAAAAACCAAGAAACAGCGTAAACAAGCCCACAACCTGGAAAAAGATTTTCACAAAACGGTCGGGTAGTTTTTTATTGAGCAAAAGACCGATTGAGCCTCCAGCCACAACAGCTATTACATTTACGATGGTTCCAAGCATGGTGGCTAAGATATTGAAAAAACGATTATCCCAAATAGTTATCAGAATGCGCCTTCGAAATCGAAATATTATTTTTAAATTTGAAACACCTAAAAAACAACCAAAATGAAAAACCTAAGCTTCCTTTTATGGGGTAGTAATGATAAAGAGGGGAATTCAGTGCCCCCGGGTTATTACTTTTATACCATCCATTATAGCAATCAATTGCTCAAAGGGCAAATGATAAAACTCTAAAGTATAAAGCAGGGTTTCTGCTAGAATCCTTATCTGGGTTACCTTCGTTGCCAGGAAGTTTCTATTTCATTAATTAATTCCTATTTTAGCTACATCAACGAAAATATGAAAGGGAACAAAACTACCATTGCGCTTGTCGCTTTATTATTGGTTCTGCTGAGCAGTTTTACTGTCGGGGGCAAACAAAATAACCTGGAAAATTTCGATTTGTCAATAACTATTTCTATGGGTTCGGATTTTATCCATCCCTGTAAAATTATCGACCTTGAGGTGATAATGAAAGTATTTGAGATAGCTGATAAAGATATCGCTGCCGACAACCCTGACAGGACATATCCAACATGCAGGTACAAATGGAAAAGCCATCGCTTTAAGCGGGATCATTATTTCAAAACTTTAAATAGAACAACTGAGTAATAAAATTTTAACAATGAAGGCGGCCACAATCAGCCAACTCAAGCAGGAGTTAAGCAATCGCCCCCCGGGTGAACTGGTAGAACTTTGCCTGCGTTTGTCGAAATTTAAAAAGGAAAATAAGGAATTGTTGACTTACCTTTTATATGAAGCCTCCAACGAGGCAGCCTATATTGAAAATGTAAAGAGAGAAATCGACACACAATTTGAACAGATAAATACGGCGAGTTATTATTACATTAAAAAGAGTGTTCGAAAAATATTGCGCCTTACCAAAAAGTATATCCGCTATTCAAAAAAGAAAGAAACTGAGGCAGATTTGCTGATTTATTTTTGTTATAAACTGATAAATTTCAGCCCATCAATCCAGGATAGTATACCGCTCCGTAACCTGCTCAACCGGCAAATAGCAGCGATCAGAAAAGCAATTTCTTCGCTGCACCCTGATTTACAATATGATTATGAAACTGAGTTAAATGAATTAATATGAATTATTCGGCCAATAGCAAAAGATATGATGCGATGCAATATAATCGGTGTGGGAATAGCGGTTTAAAACTACCGATTGTTTCGCTTGGATTGTGGCACAACTTCGGGGGAGTAGATGTTTTTGAAAACTCACGTGAAATGGTTTTAAGCGCTTTTGATTTGGGAATTACCCATTTCGACCTTGCAAACAATTACGGACCACCTCCGGGATCAGCCGAAGAAACATTCGGGAAAATAATGAAAGATGACTTAAAGTCGTACCGGGACGAAATGATCATTACTTCAAAAGCCGGTTACGATATGTGGCCGGGACCTTACGGCGAATGGGGTTCAAAAAAGAACCTGGTCGCCAGTTGTGATCAAAGCCTTAAACGAATGGGGCTTGAATACGTGGACATCTTTTACAGTCACCGCCCCGATCCTGACACGCCCATGAAGGAAACCATGATGGCGCTGGATCAAATTGTTCGATCTGGTAAAGCCCTGTATGCCGGAATTTCTTCCTACACGCCTCAGCAAACAAAGAAGGCTATCGAACTATTAAATTCGCTGGGAACACCTTGCCTGGTTCATCAGCCATCTTACAGTATGTTTGACAGGTGGGTTGAAGATGGTTTAATGGATGTTTTAGAGGAAAATGGTGTCGGCTCAGTGGTTTTCAGCCCTCTGTTTCAGGGATTACTTACAGACAAATATCTAAAAGATATCCCCGCAGATTCAAGAGTTGCAAAAGCACACGGATTTTTACATATCGATGACATTACACCAGAAAGAATATTAAAGGTTAAACAATTAAATAGAATCGCAAAAGCCAGGGGGCAAAATATGGCTCAACTTGCCCTGGCGTGGGTTTTGAGAGATAAACGTGTTACTTCAGTAATCATTGGTGCAAGTAAGGTATCACAAATTGAGGATGCGGTTGGCATTCAATCCAATCTTGAATTTTCAGCAGAAGAATTGATGGTTATTGAAAAAATATTGAAAGAGTAAAAGTTAATTAATGTATGGAAAACATACAAAATGAAACTGACATGGCAAAGAACATTAAGACCCCAGGGAATAATTAAACCTTTTCTCTGCGTCTCTGCGTCTTTGCGTGAAAATTTAAACAAATGAAAAATCTGCTCTACTTATTAGTAACAACACTGTTGGCAATTCTTTATTCTTGTTCATCAGATGTCAAACCACAAAGGCCCAACATCCTTTTTATCCCGGTTGATGATTTACGTCCGGATTTAGGTTGCTACGGCGACGATTTTGCAGTTACCCCAAACATCGATAAAGTAGCTGAACAGGGAGTTACTTTCACCCGCACTTATTGCCAGCAGGCAGTATGCAATCCGTCAAGAGCAAGCCTGCTTACCGGGCTTCGTCCCGACACGCTCAGGGTTTGGGATTTAAGAACAGAATTTCGGAATAAACTACCCGATGTTGTAACCTTGCCTCAATATTTTAAAGAAAATGGATATTATGTTTATGGCATTGGAAAGATCTTTCACAACATATATCCTGATACAATTTCCTGGACTGAAAAGCCGCATGTTGCTGGTTTCCCTTTTGACCCGGATGCCGTTTATTTGAATGAAAATAACATTGCAAGGCAAGAAGAAAAGAAGAAGATTTACATCGAAAAAGGCATCGACAGGATTGATCAGTTAGGCTACTGGTACATCAAAACAGTAGCAATCGAAAATGCGGATGTAGATGATGATGCCTATTTTGATGGTGCACAGACAACTGCAGCATTGAAAAAAATGGAGGAATTGGCTAAAAAGGATCAGCCATTCTTTATGGCTGTTGGATATTACCGTCCGCATCTTCCTTTTAATGCACCAAAAAAATACTGGGACTTATACGACCGTGCTTTCATTCCTTTAGCAGAAAACAAATCGATTCCAGAAAATATGCCCGAATACGCCATGAATCGTGGAAATGAGCTTCGATCTTATGAAGACATGAGAGATCTCCCACTTCCTGAAGGTGTTCCTTTTAAAACGGAAAAACAGCGTCTGCTAAAACACGGTTATTATGCGAGCGTTTCCTACATCGATGCACAAATCGGCAGGCTGGTTGATGGCCTCAAAAAACTGGGGTTGTACGAAAATACGATCATCGTGATATGGGGAGACCACGGCTGGAAACTGGGAGAACACAATGCCTGGTGCAAGCAAACCAATTATGAAATTGACACAAGGGTTCCGATGATCATCGCAGGAGCGAATGTAAGTGCCAAAGGTCTGCAATCTGAAGCCCTCACTGAATTTGTTGACATCTACCCCACCCTTTGTGAAATAGCGAATTTGGAAATACCAGAACATTTGCAAGGCAGTAGCGTAGTTCCACTTTTACAAAACCCTCATCAACAGTGGAAAACAGCTGCCTTCAGTCAATTCCTGCAGGGACGATTTGGAAGGATGCACGCAAATCATGAAGGAAAGCAATACATGGGCTATACCATTCGTACAGACAGGTACCGATACGTGGAGTGGTATGAATGGGATAAGTCGAATACAAAAGGAGCGCTAACCGACAGGGAACTTTACGACCACCAAGATGACCCCGGAGAAAATATCAACATTGCTGATTTTGAAGAAAATGCACAAATTGTCGCTTCTTTATCTGACCAACTAAATAAAGGATGGCGGGATGCACTACCAGACTAATAATTAATGCATTCAATATTTTCTTATTTTCGGAAGCACAAACCGCTATTTTAATTGGTTGATGATAAAAGCCTAAAACATATTTTTTTATGAGTTTTTACGAAAGTATTGCCGACTATTACGAAAAGATATTTCCACTTAACAAAGCACAACTCGATTTTGTAAAAAATAGCTTTGAAGAAACATCCAGTTTATCAGCCCTTGACATCGGTTGCGGAATAGGGAGCCTTTCATTCGAACTTTCAAAATTATTTCGTGAAGTAACCGCAATTGACCTTGATGCCTCCATGCTTGAAAAAGCAAAAAAAAAGCATGGCAAAAACATTCATTTCCAAAAATTAAATATGCTGGGAATCGAAAAGGAATTCGGACGAGAAGCTTTTGATGCAATATTGTGTTTCGGAAACACGCTTGTCCACCTTGATGGTTCGGATGAAATTTTTGATTTCTTTAAACAGTCAAAAAGGGTTTTGAAAAAAAACGGCAAGTTGCTATTTCAAATTATTCAGTATGACCGGATTATTGATCAGAACATAAAAGGCTTGCCAACCATCGAAAACAATGAAATCAAATTTGTCAGAAACTATCAGATATATCCTGATCAAAATGCGCTTGATTTTAAGACAACACTTACTGTAAAAGAAACCGGCAAGATGATTGAGAACAACATTCGACTCTATCCGGTAAGTAACTTTGAACTCATTAAACTTTTAAATGAAGCCGGGTTCACCGAAATTTTCTTTTATAAAAACTTTAAGCGCGAAGTGATTTCTGTTGATAGTATTCCGTTAGTTGTTGAAGCGTATTAATTGCTTCACTTATATTTATCTTAACATTGCATGCATGAAAAAACCGTTAGTACCTCCAAAGTCAGGAGATGAAGATAAAGACCTCCGGAAACTTATTGAATTTTATTACGAAACACTCGGCTTCTGCCCGAACAGCATAAAAACAATGCACCACCGCCCGCGTATTGCCTATGCTTTTATCGAAATGAACAAAGCCGTAATGGAAAACAATGGCCGTGTAACAAGTGCGTTGAAACGGTTAATTGCTTACATCAGCAGCAACGCATCCGGATGCCGGTATTGCCAGGCGCATGCCATCAGGGCAGCTGAACGTTATGGTGCCAGTGCTGAACAATTAGAAAATATCTGGGACTACAAAACCCATCCCGCTTTCTCAGCAGCCGAACGAGCAGCACTCGATTTTGCCTTGGCCAGTTCTGTCATTCCAAATTCAGTTTCAGATGAAATTTCGGAAAAACTCCGAAAATACTGGGACGAAGGTGAAATTGTAGAAATGATGGGCGTAATTGCCTTGTTTGGATACCTCAACCGCTGGAATGATTCGATGGGAACAGAGATGGAAGCCGGCGCAATTGAGTCCGGAGAACAGTACCTGGCCAAAAAAGGCTGGAGTGTTGAGAAGCATAAGTATTGATTAGATAAAAGATCTTAGTCTTGAGTCTCGGGTCTCGAGTTTCGAGTCTCGGGTTTTGAATTCTGAGTTAGAGAATGTAAATAACAAATTATCCAGTGACCAATTATCCAACAACCAACGGGAGTCCGTAGGATGACCAATTAATCAGCACATGTGAAACAAACCTCGTTTATCAAAAGATGTCACCGCAAGCTTACTTCTAATAATATGCCAATTATTATAATTCGTAAACATATTTGAAAGTGTGTGCAAACTCCTCAATCGTCGTGAGAGTCGTGCTCTCTTCGGTACGCTTAGCTTCGGTTATCTTGCCTTCGTTCACCGCTTGAATGAACTCGTTATAATTATCAGCAACATTTTCGGAAGCGCCCATTTGCCCCATTAAGGATTGTTTGAAATCGGCATAAGGGAATTCGACATAATTGAGATCAGGTTTGCCGATGGCTGAACCATAAACCTTCGCCATCTCGTTGTAGTTTACATTTCTGGCACCCAACAGATCTTGTACATTGTGTCCCTCGAAATCAAGCGCTAACAAACGTTTTGCAGCGTATTCGGCAATATCCCCGGTGGCAATTACCGGCATGGAAAGGTCAGCTTTCAATGGTGAACCCATAATGCCAGCTTCTTTAATGAGGCCAATCATTCCCAATGTATTTTCCATAAAATAGGAAGGGCGAAGGTGAAGCGTGTTTAAGCCTTTAACATTATCAAACGTCTTTTCCATTTTGTGAAGACCCAGCACCACGCCTGAACCACTTTCCAGATGCGCGCCCTGACTACTCAACGACACCACATACTTTACCCCGCAATAATCCAAGGCCTGGGCAATTGCCTTTGCGTGTATCACCTGGTTGCCGGTATAATCCGTTGTTTGCCAATCCACGGGTATCATTGCATAGACTGCCGTGGCTCCATCGAAGGCTTTCTTCAAAAATTCAACATTTGATGTTTCTCCTATAAATAACTCAGCCCCTTTATCGGTGAGTTCTTTTGCCTTTTCAGCACTGCGGCTGATGATCCTTACTTTTTTACCTGCTTCCAACAGCACAAGTGCCATTGGTTTACCGGTGTTTCCGGTAGCTCCTGTTATTACATACATAATTGAAATTTTAAATTATAAATTTTAAGTTTTGAATTTTAAAAGTTTAAAAGCATGTGCCCAGCTATTTTCCCTGAACCCGGGAATACACCAAAGCATGCACAAGGGTTCAATGGCCCGGGCAGCCTCTGCCCCACCCATATCAGCAGTTTCCCAGCCAAACTGTTCGATGATTTGAGTTACTTCTTTTTTTGCTCTTTCATTGTTTCCACAGATAAACATTGTTGGCTTGCTATTAAAAGGAGGGTTTACCATTAAGGCACTGCCCACACTATTGAAAGCTTTTACAAAATGGGCTTCCGGGTATGTATTTTGAAGTTGCTCCATCAACGATTCGTTCATGTTGGTGAAAAATGTTAATACACCATTTTCCGGTGATGCATCTGCTATGGGGTTGGCCGCATCGATTATGGTTTTGCCTTTCAGGTTTTCGGATCCTGCGAGTTCCAGGGCACTTTTGACTGCTGTTCCTTTTACAGCGATAACTACTATTTCACCAAAACCGGCAGTTTCGCTGAAGCTACCCAGTTTCGCCTTAGCAGCTTCCTTGTTTTTCCACTCTTCGAGTTTTGATTGCTCGCGCGTGCCGATCATTACTTCGTGTCCGTGTTTGAGGAATCCTTTGGCTAAATCCTTTGCTACGACTCCTGACCCTAAAATTCCAATTCTACTCATCGTTTATAGTTTGGTTGTACATACAATTATTTAATTATAAAAAAAATTTACTGTGTAAGTTTGTCTAATGCATCATTCATTTTCTGCGTGAGTTCTTTTGCTTCCTCCTCACCAATTTGATTGCTGTATCTTTCGTAAAGGTTTCCCCACGATTTTTCAATAACACCAATCAATTCCTGGCCTTTTGAAGTAAGCTGAATCTCTGTACTCCGGCCGGTAATCTTTCTTTTAAGTAATCCCCTGAATTCAAGTTTTTCAACCAACCTGGTGACGGTGGAAGGTGTAAGCTGCATGTGTGTACTTAAATCTTTCGGTTGAATTCCGGGTTGTGCGTTGACTGTCATTAAAACGAATGCATAAGATGGGGAAAAACCAGTTGAAGCAAACTCCTCCTCTGCCATCCGCGTCATCACCCTTGCCAATGCATTGGCAGAATAATAAAGGCATCCACAATATTTTGATTCGCATTTTGTCATTTCCGGATGCAAATATACAATTTATTTGGTTGTACATACAAATATTAATAATTATTTTACTGATAAGGCCTCAAATCAAACACTTTCACATTCCGGTAGGTTTTCAGGGGGTAATCCAAATAGGGTTTCAGCCAGCGTTTTTCCATGATCAGGCTGTCGTTGATGATGAGATACTTCGCCCCTTTTGCGATCCTGTCAGTCATTACTCCGGGCTTTTCAAATTCGCTGTTGTAATTACAAAAGCCTTTCCTGTTCATTAAATAAAGCGAATAATTAATACTGTAATCAGGAATAGAGATCACTTTATCGCCAGGCTCAATACTGATGTTCAACAATACAGGCTCTAACTCCCCTACCGCTTGCATATGGTTCACAAAAGGTTCCACTGGCCAGCCTTCATAACGTGCTTTCATGATCTTCTGACAGTAAATAATATTGTAAATGAGTAACGCCAGAAAGGCCATCTTTACCAGCCAATGACTAAAGAAAGGAATATCGCGTACGGTGTAAAAGAAAAGTATCCAGACTAAAATAATAGCCGGGTAAAAATCAATCCAATAGTAATCGTGCACATCGAAAGCCTGGAACCACATTAAAAAATAAATAAACGAACCAAACGGGATGATGACAAGCAGGTAATTCAAAATTAAAGGCCGTTTTTTAAAACTAAAAAGCAGGTAAACCCAAAGTACTGCGGTCCCGTAAAAAATCGAGCTTTCTAAATAATGTGGTCTTATAAAGCTTGAAGCTCCTTTTAGCACTGTTATTATCTCGCCAAAGGATAATTCCCAAACCGGCCACACATTGTTAAAAGTGTATTTACCATCATGAAAATGATTATACCAGGAAGCGTACCCGTACCATCCTGCAACAGCCAGGATAACAAGCACAAATGGAATGAATTTCCCAACCGGCCTTTTAAACAAAACACGGTCTTCTTTATTGAGAAACAGTTCGATAACAAACCAGCCACCCAATGCAAAAAAGCTTATGCCCGAAGAAACTTTTATTAAAAAACCAAGGCCAAAAAAAAGCATGGCGAGCAAAAAATATTTATCCGCATTGCTTTTATAAAACTTCCACACAAAAAACCAGCCAATAAAAACAAGCGACAAGGCGGGCACGTTGGGAAGAAAATTTGCGGCATAAAAAACATAGACTGCCGAAGCAAATAATAGCAGGCCCGCGAAAAATGAATAAACGGTACTCTGTATCACCTCCCGCGAAAACCGGAATATCAACAAGAAGCTTGTAAATGCCATAAGGAGCGAAACCAGGCGATAAGCAAACTCGCTTTTACCAATCAGTTTCCAGAGCATGGCTACGAAGTAGTACAGCAAAGGAAACTCTCCGGCAGTTTTTCCCGACAGGTCATTATCGCTCAGTTGGTTGTGGATTTCAGGTGTCCAGAAATTATTGTCGGATTGATAATAATTTTGAGTGATTGAAAGACAATCCGCCTGTCGCCAGGCATGAAAACTCTGGGGCCTGAAAAACATGGTTTCATCCAGGCTGTAAAAAAAACAAAGACCGGCAAAAACCACAACAAAAAGGAACGTTCCATATTTGTTGCCTGAAAGTCGTGCCCTTTGCAAAAGTTTCATAAACGACCGGTATTTCTGATCAGCTCCATAAATATTTTTAGGCGGTTAAAAGTATGATACGCTCCTTCTTGCATCAGTCAAGAGATTTCATCACGGCCAGTATCGACTCTCTCGTTCGCGCTATTTTTGACGTAATTGCTTCCTGCGCCTCAGTTTGTTTAGAAATATTTTCCCAGTGTTCCTGCCAGCTTTTATAAAGCATATCCGATTTGACTTTGACATCAGGGGAGATCGTTTCAGAAAGGTCGTTTACATAACTCCAGTCTTTAATCGGGTTTCCTCTTTCAGCATCTTTGTCGTAATAAGCATAATCGACGAGTAGTTGCAAATCGGTGAGTGTCCTCAATGTTTCAAAAGATGCAATGCGCATATTGCGGTTGCGTTCTGTCACCTCCAGGCACCATGTGGAATAAAACAGTGCACTAACCGCAATAAGCACACTGATGAGCGCTATCAAATTTTCACGTATTCTTTTTAGCATCCGATAAAATTAATCGAAAATATGAGGAATAAAAAAAAGAATATTTGAGATCGGTTTATTGCTAAATAAAAATCGTTAAACCCGGAATATGCAACAGAAAATCTATTACATAATCCGGGTTAGAATCTTCACAAAGCTGAATTCATTCGGTAAAACCCGCTTCTTGCTTTTTATATTCCCGCATTTGTTTGGTAGGTTCTATTATTGAATAGCCTTTCCATAAGTTGTCGTCAAACTGATCAACATAAATGATTTCCATCCTTTTCATTTGCTCAAAATCTGCAAATTGTTTGTCGGAAATCCCCTTTCTGTCAAGCACCAAATATTCAATCGATTCTTCTACCTTAAATGAGAGTTCGAGTCCTACTTTTATCTCATTTAGTTTTTTATCGAAAAGGAATCTTTTTCTTTTCTTTAACAGGGCCAAGTTTCGGTCAATAGTGGCATTGAAACCCGTTCTTCGCGAGAAATACTTTAGCACATAATTGTCTGCTTTCTTCTCAAAATAGATTGAACCACTGAATTCATTTTCTGTATATCCAACACCCAACAAATGAATATCCCTGCCGGTTTTTTCCGGCGCATAATCATAATCAGCCCGAATTAAGGCAAATG
>JAUXBM010000119.1 GCA_030619415.1 Chlorobiota bacterium | reverse complement strand
TTAATAAGGAATTCCCCACCCCTCAAAGCTGCTTTGGTTTCCATTTACGCGTTTTTTAAAAATTTTGGCAAAGATATAAAAAGATAGCGCTTTCTGTTCATTCAGTTAAATGGCATGCTTGTTTTAATAAAAGCGGTGGTTTTCAAATTGAAATAAAAAATCCTGCCCCAAATACTTGAAGCAGGATTAGATTTAATCTGTTAACAGTTTATTTCTTACCGCTTAACGTTATTTTTATGCCTTCTGCTTTCGCATCATAACCAACACTGATCACATCGCCTTCTTTTAAGTTTGATTTGATGATCTCTTCAGCCAGTTCATCCTCAATATACTTCTGGATGGCCCGCTTGAGTGGCCGGGCTCCAAATTGCTCGTCCCAACCTTTTTCAATAATAAAGTCTTTCGCTTTTGCGGAAACCTTCATTTTATAGCCCATTTCTTCGATACGATCGTAAAGATGCTTTAGTTCAATATCGATGATCTTGTGAATGGCTTCACGTTCCAGCGCATTAAAAATTACCACATCATCAATGCGATTTAAAAACTCGGGTGCAAAAGCCCGCTTCAGCGCATTTTCAATAACACCGGTTGTATGGCTCGACTTACTCTTACGTCGCGCCTCAGTGCTAAACCCTACTCCCTGTCCAAAATCTTTGAGCTGTCGCGAACCGATATTGGATGTCATAATGATAATGGTATTTTTGAAATCCACCCTGCGGCCAAGTCCGTCAGTTAACACACCATCATCAAGTACCTGCAGGAGGAGATGGAAAACGTCAGGATGTGCTTTTTCAATTTCATCGAGTAGCACGATAGAATAAGGTTTTCTCCGAACCTTCTCAGTCAACTGGCCACCTTCCTCATAACCAACGTATCCGGGAGGGGCGCCGACAAGCCTGGAAACAGCAAACTTTTCCATATACTCACTCATATCAACCCTGACAAGTGCATCCTCGGAGTCGAACAGAAATTTTGCAAGCATCTTAGCCAGGTATGTTTTGCCTACCCCTGTAGGGCCAAGAAAGATAAATGAACCAATCGGTTTTCCTGGGTCTTTCAACCCGGCACGATTGCGTCGAATGGCCTTAACCACTTTATTGATGGCTTCAGGCTGACCAATAACTTCTTTCTGAAGCACTGATTCCATATTAATCAATCTTTGGCCTTCACTTTTAGCAATATTGTGTACCGGAATACCTGTCATCATTGCAACAACTTCGGCAACATTTTCATCGGTAACTTCTTCCCTGTGAATTTTCGATTCTTCTTCCCATCGCTTTTTTGCTCTCTCAAGCTCTTCGGTATACCGTCTTTCGATATCCCTGAACTGAGCTGCTTCTTCAAACTTCTGGCTTTTAATGGCCTGGGTTTTCTTTTGCTTTATTTCATCAATTGAATTCTCGAGGTTTATCACCTCTGAGGGTACATGAATATTGCTAATATGTACCCTGGCACCGGCTTCATCAAGGGCATCAATCGCTTTGTCGGGCAAATACCTGTCGCTGATATACCTGTGCGTGAGTTGTACACACGAATGAATTGCATCTGGTGTGTATTTTACAAGGTGATGATCCTCATATTTTTCTTTGATATTATTGAGAATATTTTTGGTTTCATCGGGGGTGGTTGGATCAACCAGGATTTTCTGGAACCGTCTTTCAAGGGCGCCATCCTTTTCGATATATTGGCGATATTCGTCCAATGTTGTCGCACCTATACATTGTAATTCCCCACGTGCAAGTGCCGGTTTGAACATATTGGAAGCGTCAAGCGAACCTGAAGCATTTCCTGCACCAACTATGGTATGAATTTCATCAATAAAAAGGATGATATCTGTATTTTTCTCAAGCTCATTAAGAACAGCTTTCATCCTTTCTTCGAATTGCCCCCTGTATTTAGTACCTGCGACCAGCGAGGCAAGGTCAAGTGTTACTATTCGTTTATTGAACAAAGCACGAGAAACTTTTCGTTCGATAATTCGCAAAGCAAGTCCTTCGGCGATGGCAGATTTACCAACACCGGGTTCTCCAATTAAAATGGGATTGTTCTTTTTTCTGCGGCTTAAAACCTGGGCAATCCGCTCCAACTCTTTTTCACGTCCGACGATTGGGTCAAGCCGTCCTTCTTCCGCAAATTTTGTCAGGTCGCGCCCAAAATTATCCAGCACCGGCGTTTTTGATTTTGGGTCGGCAACTTTCTTAGCCGTTCCAAAAGGCCTGCTACTGCCCGGATCATCTTCTGTTTCACCGGAGAGCTCAGATTTTGGTTCATCAATATGCTTCGACTTCTGATTTTTCTCCTTAATAATGGTGGCCAATTCTTCTTTTACAGCGGAGTAATCTACACCAAATTTTTCGAGGTTGTTCGTAGCCAGGTTTTTATCGTCTTTTAAAATAGCAAGCAGCATATGTTCAGTTCCTACCAGATCACTGCCAAGCGCTTTCGCCTCCAGATAAGTAATCTTTAAAGCTTTTACGGCCTGACGTGACATAGGTACATTCTCAATCATTTTATCCGAAGATACTGGTTGTTTGATGGCATCCTCAATGCTTATTTTACAAGCAGTTATATCTACACCAAAGTAGGAGAGGAGTTGTACTGCAAGCCCCTGTCCTTCCCGGAAAATGCCTAATAACAGGTGTTCAATACCTAAATAATTGTTTCCCAAGCGGTGGACTTCCTCACGGCTGTATGCCATAACATTCTTGGCTCGGTCAGTAAATTTTGCGTCCATATATTTTAAGATTTCACTTACAAAATTACAAAAAGTTAAGCGATTTTATCAAGGAACTTCTTTCGTGGGTTAACTGGGTGCGCTTAATGTTTAAAGTGTTTGTATTTGGTTCCCGACCCTTAACTCTTGCTTATTAATAATCATAACGCACTATCAAAAGTATGATTATCAAAAATAATGCCATCAGGAAATGCCCGGAAATAAGAAATCTGGTTTTGTTAACACTAATTTGTTAACATTAACCGCCCGAAAGACACTTAATTTTTACTGTAATTTTTCATAAATTCGTACTTTCGCACCCGTTTCTATTTATACCAGTTTAAAGAGAAAAATTAGATGAGTGATTTTGATTTTAGAGAAGAAAAAATAGTAAAAGTCAATATAGAAAACCAGATGAAATCGGCGTATATCGATTACTCAATGTCGGTTATTGTTTCACGGGCTTTGCCTGATGTACGCGATGGTTTGAAGCCGGTTCACCGCAGGGTACTTTTTGGCATGCACGAACTTGGCGTAATGTCCAATCGTCCTCATAAAAAATCTGCCAGGATCGTAGGGGAGGTGCTTGGTAAGTACCATCCACACGGCGATACATCGGTTTACGATTCAATGGTCAGGATGGCACAAGAGTGGTCGCTACGCTACCCATTGGTTGAAGGCCAGGGAAACTTTGGTTCTATTGATGGTGACAACCCGGCGGCTATGCGATATACCGAGGTAAGGTTAAGGAAGATAGCGGAAGAGATGCTGGTTGATATTGAAAAAGACACAGTTGACCATCGGCTAAATTTTGATGACAGTCTGAAAGAGCCTACCGTATTGCCAACACAAATTCCGAATTTACTTCTGAATGGAGCTTCAGGGATTGCCGTTGGAATGGCCACAAACATGGCGCCACATAACCTAACGCAGGTAATTGATGGAATTATTGCTTATATCGATGACAATGATATTGAAATGTCGGAATTGATAAAGCTGGTTCAGGCACCTGACTTTCCGACAGGTGGTATTATTTATGGTTACGAAGGGGTAATCAATGCATTCGAAACCGGCAGGGGCCGAATTGTATTAAGGGGAGAAGTGAACGTTGAAGAAACCAAAACCGGTCGTGAACGAATCATCGCAACATCTATTCCATACATGGTGAATAAGGCAGAGATGATTAAAAAGACTGCGGACCTGGTGAATGATAAAAAACTGGAAGGCATTTCTGACATCAACGATGAATCGGATAGAACCGGTATGCGAATCGTGTACGATTTAAAGCGCGATGCGATCCCAAACATCGTCATCAACAAGCTGTACCAGATGACAGCCCTGCAAAGTTCCTTTAATGTGAACAATATTGCACTGGTAAACGGCCGGCCAAAGATGCTGAATCTGAAAGACATGATTCTTCATTTTGTTGAACACAGACATGAAGTCGTTGTCAGACGTACAGAATATGAGTTGAAAGAGGCAGAACGTAAAGCACATATCCTGGAAGGTTTACTTATTGCCCTGGATAATCTGGATGAAGTGATCGCCCTGATAAGGGCTTCTAAAACTCCGGAAGAAGCAAAAAACGGACTGATGGAAAGTTTTAACCTGACAGAAATTCAGGCCAAGGCTATCCTCGACATGAGGCTTCAAAAGCTAACAGGCCTTGAAACTGAGAAAATCAAAGCCGACTACGAAGCGTTGATGAAACTGATTGAAGATTTGAAGGAATTGCTCGGCAGCCAGGATATGCGTATGGCAGTCATAAAAGAGGAACTCTTGCGAATTAAAGAGAAATATGGTGATGAACGCCGGTCGCAGGTTGTTTACTCTGCTGAAGACATCAGAATGGAAGATATCATTCCTAACGAAAAGGTAGTGATTACTATTTCACACATGGGTTATATCAAGCGAACACCACTTACTGAATACAGACAACAGAAAAGGGGAGGGCGTGGTTCGAGAGGAAGCACCACCAGGGATGCGGATTTTCTGGAACACCTGTTTGTGGTAACCAACCACGATTATATGCTTTTCTTTACCGAAAAAGGAAAAGTGTTCTGGATGAGGGTCTATGAAATTCCTGAAGGCACGAAGACCTCCAAAGGACGTGCAATTCAGAACCTGATTAACATCCCATCTGATGATAATGTAAAGGCCTTTATCAATACCAAAGACCTGAAAGACGAAGAATACATCAATAACAATTTTATCATACTCTGCACGAAGAAAGGTACGATCAAAAAAACTTCGCTTGAAGCATATTCCCGACCACGTCAAAATGGCATCAATGCCATTACAATCAAGGAGGGGGATGAATTGCTGGAAGCAAAAATGACCAGCGGCAATAGTGAAGTTGTTTTAGCCAAACGCTCAGGGCGTGCCATCCGTTTTAACGAAATCAAAGTACGGGCTATGGGCCGGAATGCTGCAGGTGTAAGAGGGGTAACCCTGGAAAGCAACAAAGATGAAGTCATCGGCATGATCTGCCTGGAGGATATTGAACAGAACATCTTGGTTGTTTCCGAAAGGGGCTACGGAAAGCGCTCAGCCGTTGATGATTACAGGGTGACTAACCGAGGTGGGAAAGGTGTGAAAACCTTGAACATTACTGAAAAAACCGGTCAGCTGATTGCCATTAAAAATGTTACCGATACTGATCAACTGATGATCATAAGCAAATCAGGAATCATCATCAGGATGGGAATGGAAGAGTTAAGGGTAATGGGAAGGGCAACGCAAGGGGTGAGGCTTATTAAACTTGAAGAAGGCAATGAGATCGCTGCCGTTGCGAAAATTGAGATACAGGAGGGGGATGAAGAAGAATTATTAGAAAATAACGATGCCGCAACCGAAAACGACGATAACAACATTGAAGAAAATACCAGTGAATTGCCTGAATAACTTAACGTTATGTTTATTGAAAGAGTTTCAGAAAAAATTATTAAATAATACTTGTGGAATAATTATCAGGAGACCATATTTAGAACAGGTTTAAATACCCGACTGATTAATTTGTGTTTCCGTTAATCAATATCTTTGTTAACTTATTATAATTAATTAAATGATGAAAAGAATTGCATTATTTCTCAGCTTATTTATCCTGATAGCCTCAATGGCAACTGCTCAAAGTAACAAGCGCACAAGCGCTTATATGTATAATAGCAATGGTCTTCTCGACAAAGCCAAAGAGGCTATTGATGAAGCCAGTAAACACGAAAAGACGATTAATGATCCCAAAACCTGGCTTTACCGCGGTATTATTTATTATAACATCGCAGTTTCACAGTTACCGGCCTACAAGGAGCTTGATCCAAATGCTGC
>JAUXBM010000228.1 GCA_030619415.1 Chlorobiota bacterium | reverse complement strand
CTGCTACCCCGACATTGAAAAGGTTTAATCAGTTGATATACAGATTAAACCTTTTTTTATTGCCTCATCTTAAAGCTTTTTTATAATACCCGTTGCTTCATCAACAATGTGATGTTAAGAACTTAATGATTGTTTTTGCAGTGTGATTTTGTAAGAATTAATTTTGCCGACACCCATGCCAGTCACACCGCTGGTGGTGCAAATGTTAATTTTTCTAAACGAACCGTTCCGGTTAAAACAAAACAATTACTTTTGCGCCGCTTCCTGAAAAACAGCATGATAATAGGTGAAGGACAGAGACATACTAAAAGAACTGTTATAGAATAAATTTACGCTACGAACAAAGTTTGTTTTTTTGATGAAATCTAAATATTATTATGTCCTTTGGCCACTGGTGCTTATCGCGGGATACTTTCTAATATATTACACCTTACCTAAATATTCGGGGCAGTATTTCTTTTTTGTTGTCATGATATTGGCCGATTTGTACCTGTGGTCTTCCATCAAAAAGCAGGTTTTCAATTACAAGCACTGGCTCACTATTACACTTTCTTCACTCTATTGGATGCCATTTGTTTTGATGGCTACTTTCGCCATTGGTGCTGCCTTTGTGCCAATTACTGATTGGAATGATCCATTCAGAACCTATTACCTGGGATTCATTTTTGTGTTTTATGTAGCAAAACTCCTACCCATCCTGTTTTTGTTGCTGGCCGACTTCATTCGGGTGATAGACCGGATGTTTATCCTGGTGAAAAAGGAGAAGAGACAGGAATTAAATGAAAAAACTGAAGGCATAAGCCGGAGCAAATTCCTCGGATATCTTGGCTTCCTCTCCGGAGGTCTGATGCTGGGAACGATGTTTACAGGTATGTTTAAATGGGTTTATCAGTTTAATGTTGTCAATCAAAAGATCAGGTTACCAAATTTGCCATCTTCATTTAATGGATTAAAAATCGTTCAGATATCTGATATGCACCTCGGAAGCTGGACTTCAGCCAAACCATTGCAGCAGGCTGTTGACATGATTAATGCTACAAAGCCTGACCTCATTTTATTTACCGGCGATCTTGTCAACTTTGCAACCAAAGAGGCTTTCAGGTTCGAAGAAATATTGAACCAGCTAAGCGCTAAAATGGGCGTTTACTCAATCATGGGCAACCACGATTATGGCGATTATGTAAAATGGCCATCTGTACAGGCAAAACAAGCCAACCTTACTGCGTTGTATGATCTCTTTAACAGGATGGGTTGGAAACTGATGAGCAATGAAAATCAGGTATTTGAAAACGGGTCGGGTAAACTCGCCTTGATTGGGGTAGAAAACTGGGGTGCGAATCCCCGCTTTCCAAAATATGGCAATATTGAAAAGGCCATGGAAGGCGCCGAAGCTGATGTGAAGATTTTAATGACACACGACCCAACACACTGGGAAGAAGTGATCGTACCAAACAAATATGATATCGACCTGTCACTTTCAGGACATACGCACGGGTTCCAGTTTGGCATTGAGACTCCCGGCATTAAATGGAGTCCGGCGCAATGGATGTACAAACGCTGGGCCGGTCTGTACAAAGATGATACTTCCGATCGATTACTCTATGTAAATCGTGGCCTGGGCGTTATCGGTTATCCCGGACGGATTGGTATTCTTCCGGAGATTACTGTTTTTGAACTAACCACCTAAAAGCCATTGCCTTTCATTTTTGGAACTACCACTCCCGTACGTACGGGTTTAATGGAAAACTACAATACTGGATTATAAAACTAATTCCTGCATTCATTCATTGAAGCATTCAGTCATTTATTGCGATTCATTCTAAATTAAAGTGGTAACTAGTTTATTTGCAGCCAAACCGCAATAATTCCTACATTTGAGTAATAGTTGGTGCAACATTTGCAGCATTTTCTTCGTCAGATAATTAAAAGTACCCGTTTGCGCAATCCAAACATGAAGCCACCCGAAAACCACCATAAACCCATTAAGCGATTTATTGGAATGTTATTGTTTATTTTTTCTTTTACTTGTTTGTTGGCTCAGGATAACGATCTGTCCAATCAGGCTATTACGGACCTGAGAAATGAAACGGAATCGGTGCTTGGTTTAGACGATGAACTGGCCAACGGTGAGATCTATTACCAGAAAAACTTATCGGCTGCCGGACACCCTTTTTATATAACAAGTGATTGGATCGATGGATCGGTCACAGTAAATGGAAAAACCCATGATAACCTTCTTTTAAAACTGAATATCGAGGATGGAGACTTGATCATGAAAGTTACCCAGAAAAGCGGATCGATTTCGTCAGTTGCTTTAAACAATGGTTTTGTCGATTCATTTGATTTGGACGGGCATCATTTTGTAAATTCACAAAATGAGGAAGTTGGTGAACTAAAGGAAGGGTTTTTTGAACAGATGTACAAAGGCGGGTTTTCCTTTTTTGCCAATTTTCGAAAAACATTTGTGAGTGAGTACAATACCAAGAATCCACACGGTAAGTATTCAAAAACATTCGTTTCCTATTACATTTTTGATAATGGAGAGGTAACAAAACTACCCTCGAAAGGAGCATTCCTAAAATATTTTAAGGTTTACAAAAAAGAGATCAAACGTTTCATGAGCCAGAATAAGATTAAGTATAATAAGGCCGGTTCTTTTCAATTACATGCGCTGTTGCAATATTGCGATGACCTGGTAAATAATGAGTAAAATGAAAATCAGGATATTCGCAATTATCGTTTTACTTGCAAGCTCAATGTCTTTCCTTTTTGGACAGAGTGAGCGATATCCGATCACAAAAAAGTACGAGGGCTTATCATGGAACGAATTTGTGAACAAAGTTGAAGGTGAATATCCGGTTACTTTTTATTTTCAAACGGACAGCTTCCCGCAAATTGAAATGCATGTGATTTGGGATACCATGTCGCTGAAAACTGTTTTGCGCAGGAACTTGCGGCCTTACAAATTATTGGCTTCGATTGACGATGCTGGAAATAT
>JAUXBM010000208.1 GCA_030619415.1 Chlorobiota bacterium | reverse complement strand
CGGCATTCATCAAAGCCCTGTTTTCAGGTGTGTCTTTGAAAGTTTCACGTATTTGCTGAATGGTTTCCTGACTAACCGATCCTTTTGCTTCTTGTGCCTGGCTTTTTAAAAAACCAACGGTTAGCATTGCGATAATTAAGAGGCTTATTTTCTGCATTTTGTCTTGTTTATTAAAATGAATTATGTTTCCGATTTAATGATCAAATACCTGAAATCTTACAACTATATCCCAAGCTGGTAAGTATTTGTTTGACTTTCTCTTTAAATTCGCCCTGGACAATTATTTCTCCATTTTTAACTGTACCACCCACACCGCATTTCGATTTCAGCATTTTCCCCAGTTCTTTCAGGTCTTCATCCGTCCCGACGAAACCGGTAATTAATGTAACCTGCTTGCCTTTTCTTTGCTTTTTATCCCTGCTAATCGTGAGCTTCTGTTTGGAAGGTGGCAATGTTTCAACCAAATGCTCCCGGTCGTCAGTATATTCATAATCAGGATTGGTAGAATACACCATCCGTGAATTTTTATTCTTCGCCATTTGAGGAATGATTCTTTAGGTTGAGAACAAAATGATAAATGAAAAAGTCACTTTTTCCTGACTGTGTTTTTCCGAAATTTGGTTTGATCATGGAACAATTCAATAAAAAAAACTTTATTTAGTCAGCAATACTTTTACCTGCCTCGTCTTTTCATCGGCGGAATTTCCGGCTTCATCACTGACGTTATACCTGGCTTGATAATTTCCTGTAACATCAACATTCACATTATCCTCGTACTGAAGGCGACTGCTTATATTTATCGTATCGCCCGCTTCTGTGACATCATAGGCTTCGGCGCCAGGATCTACATAAGGATCTTCACCTTGTGGCCAGTAAGTCGGATCGTATCCCAATAAAACAATGAATGGTTTGTTCTTGTCGCCGCTTTCATCCTTTTTGCAAGCATAGATTAAGGTAAACAGAAACAAACTAATAATCAGGGGTAAAATGTACTTTTTCATGGTTGCCGGTTGTTCAATGATCTAGCGCAAAGATATTTAAAATGATAAATTATTGGGAATATTAGTTTGGGGAGTAACAGTTTTTATTTTACTAACAATTGAGTAGTGATAAAATTCGGGCTGTTGGAAAAGTGAATCCATTAAATTTGTGGCCTGCTAAACCGTAAAACATGACGCCTGGTATGCACCGGATAACCACACTACTTATATTCTCAATTGTCTTTTTTGGACAACTCTCAGGACAGTCTGATAAATATCCGCCCGACTATTTCAGACCTCCGCTGGATGGCCGGTTATTGTTATCAGGAACTTTTGGTGAACTGCGCTCCAACCACTTCCATTCAGGCATTGATATCAAAACCGGTGGGGTAGAAGGGAAGGAAGTTTTTGCAATCGCCGATGGATATGTTTCGCGCATTAAAATATCGACAGGTGGATATGGAAAGGCAATTTATATTACTCATCCGAATGGATATGTTTCGGTTTATGGGCATCTGCAAAAGTTCAACGACAGGCTTCAGAAAGTTGTGACTGACTTGCAATACGAACGTGAGAGTTTCAGTGTTGAAACCTATCCCAAAAAGGGGGAGCTAATAGTTAGAAAAGGTGAGATAATAGCCTATTCAGGAAATACAGGTGGATCTTCAGCGCCGCATTTACATTTCGAAATTCGCGAAGAGGCATCTCAATACCCCGTTAATCCGCTGCTGTTTAAGAGTATTTCAGTAAAAGACATGTATCGGCCAAAGATCCTTGAGGTTGGTATCTACCCGGTTGATCGAAACGCGAGGATAAATGGTAAAAATGATACCGTGTTCTATCGTGTGGCAGGATGGGGTGTACAACATTATCTTCAGGATAAAACTAGAATAGAGGTGTCGGGCAATGTATCATTTGGCATTCGTACACACGATGCAATGAATGATACACCCAATAAGAATGGCATCTACCAAATCGACTTTTTTATCGATACATCAAAAGTGTTTGGCCTGGAAATGAATAAAACCTCTTTTGCCACCACCCGGTATTTAAACAGTTTGATCGATTACAATTATTATAAAAGCAAAAAACGAAGGCTGATCAGGACACAGGTGGATACAAACAACCGCCTTTTTATTTACCGCGATGTGGTATCCAATGGAGTAGTCAATTTTTCTGACAGTGCATGGCACGAAATACAATGGATGGTTAAAGATGTGTATAGCAATATCTCGCAACTAAAATTTGATGTTGTGGCTGTGAACAATGACACTTCGTTGGCTCCTGATTTATCGGAAGAAGTAAGAGGAACCTGGTTTGAGTATAGCAAACAAAATAAAATTACTACCAATGATCTATCGGTAACATTTCCTGCCAATTCTTTCTATCAGTCATTTAATTTTCAGTTTGATACGATGCCGCCTGACTCGACCTTGTATGCCCCAATTTATCAATTGCATAACCGGTTTACGCCGGTGCATAAATCGTTCACAATAATTATTAAACCAGGGCCGGTTACCGAAGCCCTAAAAGAGAAGTTGTACATATCTTATATAAATGAGAATGGGGGGTGGTATATCGGGTCGAAGTGGGAGAAGGATGCAATAAGGGCAAAGTCCAGGATATTGGGTAGTTATTCTGTAAAAGCGGATACGATTAACCCGGAAATCACGCCTGTAAATATTGCTGATGGAAAGAATGTAAATGGTCAGAAGACTTTAAAAATTAAAATCAGAGACCGCGAGACAGGCATCAAAAAGTATTGGCCTACACTCAATGGCGAATGGGTATTAATGGAATACGACCCCAAGAAAAGTTTGCTGGTGTACTATGCCGATGAGCGATTAATGAAAGGCGAAAATGAATTCAAATTGGTTGTCACTGATTTGCTGGGCAATGAAACAACTTATGAAGCGACTTTAATAAAGTAGCCCTACAATTCAAACCAGGTCGCCGACATTCTTTCCCGGCGGCTGGCGCATGAATCTTTGATCAGTTTAAAAAATAACTCCCCACTGTCTTCAATTGAATACAGGTAGTGGCCTTCAATATTTTTACAGGCTTCATTGCCTGATGCAAAAACGAATGTTACAATATTCCCTTCAACCGACAGTGTGCCGGTCATTTTTGAAGCAGCATCCACCCCTGACAATTCAATGGCAAATGAGAACCCACTTATTGTGAGCATTGCTCCATCGTAATTCCCTACCCATGTTCCCTCAATTTGTGCAACAGATGCCAGGTCCTGTGTGGATTGCTCCGTTTCCTGATTTTCAATCTTTGGAACATCAGTGATGTTTTCTTCTTCATTGTCCATAAGAAAATAAGCCACCACCATTGAAATGAGGGCAATAAAAATGATGATAGCCAAGAAGACAAATAGCTGGTTGTTCTTATTTCCGGTTTCGCGTTTCTTTCGGGTTTTTGCCGGCATAGTTTTTTTGTAAAGATAGGAAATTGAGAATTTATTGCATGAACTGTAACCGTCTTTCTGTTAATTCCAGATCCCGGGCTTTTAATTGCCGACTGCCGACTGCCAACTGCCAACTGCCGACTGTTGACTAGAATAATGGGTTTTAATATTCATAACTCCAATGCTCCACAACTCCACATTTCATCCTATATTTGCGGCCATGGAACAAACCATAT
>JAUXBM010000008.1 GCA_030619415.1 Chlorobiota bacterium | reverse complement strand
GAACTACTAACTCCATCTTTCAACTATTACTAATGAATTATTCGGTCCGGGAACCGCACCTTTTACTACAATAATATCCTTTTCAGGAATAATCTTCATGATCTTCAGGTTAATCAGTTTCACCCGATTACCACCCATCCGGCCTGCCATGCGCATACCTTTAAATACACGCGATGGATACGAAGAAGCACCGATAGAACCAGGCGCTCTTAAACGGTTATGCTGTCCGTGAGTGGCGTCGTTTACACCTTTAAAATTGTAACGCTTCACTACTCCCTGGAAACCTTTTCCTTTTGAAGTACCTACAACATCCACAAATTCACCTTCTGTAAAAACATCTACTTTCAAAACTTCACCGTATTGTTTCTTTTCTTCAAAACGTGAAAATTCGGCCATATACCTTTTTGGCGTTGTTTTTGCTTTTGCAAAATGACCCTGCATTGCTTTGGTCGTGTGCTTTTCCTTTTTATCTTCAAAAGCCAGTTGAATTGCCTCGTAACCATCCGTTTCTTTTGTACGAATCTGTGTTACGATGCATGGGCCAGCCTGAATAACGGTACACGGAATGTTCTTTCCGTTTTCGTCGTAGATACTGGTCATCCCTATTTTCTTTCCTAATAATCCTGACATTGCTTTAAATCTTTAAGCCGTTCTTATTATACTTTGATCTCAACTTCAACACCACTGGGTAATTCCAGTTTCATCAAAGAGTCGATCGTTTTGGAGGATGAGTTGTACACATCCATGAGTCTTTTAAAAGTGGCTAATTCAAACTGCTCCCTCGCTGTTTTATTAACAAATGTTGAACGGTTTACAGTGAATACTTTTTTATGTGTCGGTAACGGGATAGGACCACTAACAACTGCCCCGGTCGATTTCACCGCTTTTACAATCTTCTCAGCTGATTTATCAACCAGTTGATGATCGTACGACTTCAATTTAATTCTAATTCTTTGGCTCACTTTATTATTTATTTAGCTAACAATTCCTTTAACCTTATTTATTACTTCTTCGGCAACCTTATCTGGTGCTTTCGAGAAGTTGAAAAATTCCATTGTTGATGTTGCGCGTCCTGACGACAATGTTCTTAATGATGTAACATATCCAAACATTTCCGACAATGGCACTTTTGCTTTGATAACCTGAATACCAACTTTTGCAGTAACATCTTCAACCATGGCCCTTCTTTTGTTCAGGTCGCCGGTAACCTCACCAAGATAATCGTTGGGTGTTACTATTTCCACTTTCATGATCGGCTCAAGAATAACTGATTTGACTTTTCTTGCAGCGTTTTTGAAACCGGTTTTTGCAGCCATCTCAAATGATAACTGGTCTGAATCAACCGCATGGAAAGAACCATCAAAAAGCCTTACTTTCAAGCTATCGACAGGGAATCCGGCCAATACACCATTCTGCATCGCTGCTTTAAATCCTTTCTGCACCGAAGGAATAAATTCCTTGGGTATACGTCCGCCTTTTACTTCATCGATGAACTGCAATCCTTCTTCGCCTTCATCAACAGGCCCCATTTCAAACTCGATGTTGGCAAATTTACCCCTGCCGCCGGTTTGTTTTTTGTAAACTTCTTTGAATTCACCCGATCCAACAACCGCTTCTTTATATGAAACCTGTGGTTGACCTACATTGGCTTCAACATTGAATTCACGCTTTAATCTATCAACCAGGATATCGAGGTGCAATTCACCCATCCCTGAAATAATTATTTGACCTGAATCAATGTCAGTTCTTACTTTAAAAGTAGGATCTTCTTCAGCCAATTTAGCCAAAGCGAGTGTCATCTTATCGATGTCTTTTTGCGTTTTTGGCTCAATGGCAATGCTGATAACAGGTTCAGGGAACGTCATCGATTCCAGGATAACCTGGTGCTTTTCGTCGCAAAGCGTATCGCCGGTATGGATGGTTTTAAAACCAACACCGGCACCAATGTCGCCCGCTTCAATTTTATCCAGAGGTTCCTGCTTATTCGCATGCATTTGCATGATGCGGCTTATGCGTTCTTTTTTACCTGTCGAAGCATTGTAAATATATGAACCCGCCTTCAGTGTTCCTGAATAGACTCTGAAAAATGCAAGCCTTCCAACAAATGGATCAGTTGCAATTTTAAATGCCAATGCGCTAAAATGATCACCAGGATCAGCGTTTCTGATTACTTCTGCACCATTTTTCGGATTAATTCCGGTTACCGGGGGAACATCCAATGGGCTTGGCAGGAACTCGATGATTGCATTAAGCAACATCTGAACTCCTTTATTTTTAAAAGCCGAACCACACATCACCGGGGTAATTTCCATATTCAATGTTGCCGTACGGATTACATTGATCATCTCTTCCTCAGTAATGGAATGTGGATCTTCCATAAATTTTTCGAGCAACTCATCATTCTCTTCGGCTACGCCTTCAATGAGCATCATCCGGTATTTCTGGGTTACTTCATCAAGATCTTCCGGGATGGGTATTTCGCGAATGGTTGTTCCTTTGTCAGAATCATCCCAAACAAACGCTTTGTCTTTTACCAGATCAACAACGCCAACAAAATCCTCTTCGGCACCTATTGGTATTTGAATAGGAACCGGATTGGCTCCCAGTCTTTCTTCTATCTGATCAACAACACCAAAGAAATCGGCTCCAGCCCTGTCCATTTTATTAACAAAACTGATGCGGGGCACTTTGTACTTATCGGCCTGGCGCCATACGGTTTCTGATTGAGGCTCAACGCCACCAACTGCACAAAATAATGCAACAGCACTATCGAGTACACGCAGCGAACGCTCAACTTCAACAGTAAAATCGACGTGGCCGGGTGTATCGATGATATTAATTTTGTATCGTTTATTGAACAAATCCCAGAAAACAGTGGTAGCGGCCGATGTAATCGTGATTCCCCTTTCCTGCTCCTGAACCATCCAATCCATGGTAGCTGCGCCATCGTGTACCTCACCAATTTTGTAGTTTTTCCCGGTATAATACAGGATCCGCTCGGTGGTGGTGGTTTTACCAGCATCGATGTGAGCCATGATCCCGATATTTCGGACGCGACTGAGGTTATTGGTTATGTTAGATTGAACTGCCATTTGTTATTTACGACACCTTATATAATAGCATAGTATTAAAACCTAAAATGAGAGAAAGCTTTATTGGCTTCTGCCATCCTGTGTGTATCTTCTTTTTTCTTGTATGCTGCCCCTTCTTCTTTGTAAGCAGCCAATATTTCATTGGCCAGTTTTTGACCCATGGTTTTCTCGTGGCGTTTGCGTGAGAAACCAATAAGATTTTTCATGCCAATTGATTGTTTCCTGCTAGTTCGTATTTCAGCAGGAATCTGGAAAGTAGCTCCACCAATACGACGGCTTCTTACTTCGACAGCCGGTGTAACATTAGCCAATGCTTTTTTCCAAACCTCGATCGGGTCTTCTTCGCTTCGCTTCGCTACAATATCCATCGCTTCGTAAAATATCCTGAAAGCGGTGCTTTTCTTTCCCTGCAACATGATGTTATTGACAAACTTGGTTACCAATTCATCATTGAATTTAGGATCGGGAAGAATTATTCGTTTTTTCGGCTTTGATTTTCTCATTTTATATCGAGCTTATGCTGTTCAATATCTTTATTTCTTTGGTCGTTTGGTTCCGTACTTCGAGCGGCGTTGTGTGCGGCCTTCAACTCCTGATGTATCAAGCGCTCCACGAATGATGTGGTACCTTACGCCAGGAAGATCTTTCACACGTCCTCCACGGATCATTACGATGGAGTGTTCCTGCAGGTTATGCCCTTCGCCAGGGATGTATGCATTCACCTCTTTATGGTTGGTGAGCCTTACCCTTGCTACTTTACGCATGGCTGAGTTAGGCTTTTTTGGTGTAGTTGTATAAACCCTTACACAAACACCACGGCGTTGAGGACAGGCATCCAGTGCCGGCGACTTGCTTTTGTCGACGAGCTTCTTGCGCCCTTTTCTTACTAACTGTTGTATAGTCGGCATATTACTCTTTTATTAAATTCTGACACCTCATTTTTTTGGAGGCGCAAAAGTATAAAATTTTCTGCAATTATCGGGAAGTTGACGTAGGTGGGATATAATTTTCTTTCGAAAACGACGCAACTCCTGTTTTTTCGTGTTGGGGTTACGCATGAACCTATATCGTTTTACCTTGTCAGGTCCCTTAACTACAACTGTTTCAGTAGGTTTGATACTATTCTACCAAAACGGGCTGCAAAGGTAAAAACATTTTTTAATTTAGCAAGCACCGTTTTAAGAAAATTATCGAATTTCTGCTTGTTCCTGCTGGAGATAAAAATGAGACGAGACTAACTTTGAAGTGCCGAAAGTGTCAAAAGTTTTTAAAGTGACTAAAGTATTTAATGCGCCTGAAGTTGAAAGCAATACTGATTGCTATTTAAAAAATGATTAGTGTCAGTCCATTACACCTGAAACCGGGACCACATTTTTTACGTTCAATTTCAAAAACTATATTTGCCGCTTATTTATATTTTTTCCTGATGAGTAAAAAAATATCCTTCTTTGGCCGTTTCCTTAATTATACTGAGAAAGTTGGAAACGCCCTCCCCCATCCCGCAACACTTTTCGCATTATTTGCTCTTCTGGCATTGTTGCTTTCGGGAATAGCATACTATTTTGGATGGGACGCTACCCACCCAACAACGGGCCAGGTAATTGACCCGGTAAACCTGTTATCAAAAGAGGGCCTCCACCGGATCATGCTCGAAATGGTTCACAACTTCACCAGTTTTGCACCGCTCGGTATTGTCATAGTGGCCATGTTAGGAATTGGTATCGCAGAAAGCAGCGGACTGATTGGTGCAATCATCAGGCTCCTGGTAATATCCTCACCTAAAAAAATGATGACCTTCGTCATTGTCCTGGCAGGTATTATCAGCAATACAGCAAGCGACCTTGGATACGTCCTGCTTATTCCACTCGCCGGAACTATATTCCTTTCACTCGGAAGAAACCCACTCGTGGGTATGGCTGCGGCATTTGCCGGCGTTTCGGGTGGATTCAGCGCCAACCTCATATTGGGTACTATTGATCCATTACTGGCCGGTTTGTCGGAAGAAGCTGCTCAGATCATTGACCCTGCCTACGAAGTTAACCCAACGGCAAATTATTATTTTATGGTCGTATCTACCTTTCTTATTGCCGCTGCCGGGACTTTTGTCACCGAAAAAATAGTTGCCCCACGTTTGGGTGAATACACGGGCAGCGAAATGCCCGAAGAAATTAAAGGATTGGATAAGGATGAGAAAAAGGGTTTGCGCTGGGCAACTTTGGTTACAGTTATTCTTACTGCTCTTGTGCTTTGGGGTACCATCCCCGAAGATGGATTTCTCCGGATTGCCGGTGAAAGCGTTCTTAAATCACCCGTAATAAAAGGTGTAATTGCGTTGCTGTTTATATTTTCGGCAGCAGCCGGTATTACCTACGGCTTTGCTTCGGGCAAATTCAAAAACGACAACGATGTGGTATTGGGCATGTCTGCTTCCATTAAAACGCTTGCCGTCTATATCGTACTCGTATTTTTTGCAGCACAATTTGTTGCCTATTTCAAATGGAGCCATCTTGGTGAGATCATGGCTATTAGAGGCGCCATCTTGTTAAAAAGTATTAATATCGGCACAATACCATTGCTGCTTCTCTTCATCATCCTTGCCGGAAGTATCAACATGGCCATGGGCAGCGCCTCGGCCAAATGGGCAATTATGGCGCCTGTGTTTATACCGCTGTTTATGGAACTGGGGTATTCCCCCGAACTCTCACAGGTTGTGTACCGTATTGGCGACAGCGTTACAAACCTTATATCTCCTATGATGAGTTTCTTTGCCTTGATTATCGCATTTTTCCAGCGATACGATAAAAACGCAAGTATTGGCACGATCATTTCTACAATGCTACCCTATACCGTTGTCTTCTTTATAATATGGTCAGCCCTGCTGATCGTGTGGGTATATTTTGGATGGCCGTTAGGTCCGGGAGCACCGATGTATTACGAGGGGGGTCTGGGGCATTAGAAATTATACCGGGTTAATTTAATAATGAGCCAAGAGACAAGACCTTAGACAGTAGACCTAAGACCTAAGACTTTAGAAATTAAGAAGTTCTGATGGGACTTAATGAGAATTTCTAATTGATCGGATGCTGCAGATTCAATCATCAAAATCATAAAATAAAGCATACCGGTATGGGTTTCCGGGACGAGCGGAAATTTTGTAGGTTCTTAATTGAAAATTATTTTCCTTCGGGTTCCAGATGAAGGTCTCGAATGTACAACCGGCTATTTCTTCATCTTTCAACGCATCCGAAATGTTGATCGTCAAATAAACTTCCTGCCATTTTTCTTTCACCGGTTCATACTTTTCAAAATTCATTCCGTACCATGCTACCAGTTCTTCCCCTTTTTTTATCTGAGCAACCAGCACTCCCCGGCAAAAGCTGTCAGCCGGTTTTACCTCAACGGCCAGATCGAGAAACAAGTACCTGTTCTCTGAGATCGTATCCAACGAAAATGAGCAGGCCGGACCCCATTGCTGGTTGGGGTTCATTTGATAATATCTGGAATGGCTCAAACTGTCATCAATCAAAAAATTCTTGCTAAATTTCCAATCTCCAACAACGTTTGAAAAATCGGTGAATGCTACCGGTTCTGTTTTAAGTGTAAGACTACCTGTTGCTGCGACTTTAGAAAAAGTATATTGCTCAAACGTAAAACCATAATCGTAAGCCACCCAGGCGGGGAAATGCTTGTTAACTATTTGAAAATAGGATGGATTGATGCTTGAGGTTACGACAGTATTTTCTTGTATATGACTTACAACAGAGTCAAACCCGGCAAAGTCGATATTGCGGTTCCTAACTGTAAAATAAGGCAAAGTTTTGTCATTTTTTCTAAAATAATATTCAGAATAATAGGGTATGTAGTCATTGATAATTACCACATCGCCCGGATGCTGTTTATCCAGCTGAATGGCATCTTTCACAACCTGCTCAAACGGCTGTTTGTAAAAAACCTGGTAATGCTTCCTTACAGAAACAAGGCTCATGATATTTAAGAAAAGAATGACAATTACCAATATTCCCAGCTTTTTGTACTCAATCTTACCAACAAATGAAAACAACAGTATGAACAGGTAAGGCGCGCTAAAAATGATGAGGGAATACTGTAAAATGGGTTCAACTTTTAATGAATAGAGATAGCCAAAAACCGGTGCCGGTAAAAGCCACAAAAATAGGATAACCCGCTTTTTATTTTTTTCTGAAACAGGTTTTTTCTTTCCGGAAATTAACCCGATTATCACTATCAAAATAAGCAAGCTGTAAACCCAAAATGAATAATGAAACAACCAATCGAGGAATTGGAGTGGAAACCAAATGCTGGGCATACCGAGCCAACCGCCAATACTCCCCTTTTCGGCTTGTGCCAGAAAAATTGGTAAATGAGGAATGTACAACACGAATATAGCAACACCCGACAGCATATAAGGCCAGATGGTATTTCGCCTGACGAAAAAGAAACCTGTCATCCCAACCATCGCTGCAAAAAGTAAACTGAAATAATGATTGTATGCCGAAAGTGAAGCGAAAAGAACAAACCACATAAGATACCTAGTTTTATCGGAAACCAAAAAGTATTTACTCCAATACCAAACCATCACCAGGGTAAAGAACAGGCCACTGGAATAGGGTCGTGCTATCTGGCTGTACATCACAAAAAGCTGAAGGCTGCTTACATAAGCAGCAGTTAATATCCCGGTAGTTTTACCAAACCATAAATTTCCGATACGAAAGGATAACCAAATCGAGGCCATGCCTGCCAGTAAAAAGGGGAGCTTTACGATCATTTCAGATTCGCCAAACAAGCTGGTCCAGTAATACAAAAAAACCTGGATACCGGCCGGATGCGAATCCCTCTCAACAACTCCAAAACGGATAAGATCCTGGAAATTATAATAAGTAGTGCGGCCCATCGCGCTCAGCTCGTCGAAAGTGAATGGGATGCTCCAAAAGTCCCAGAATCGAAGGAGGAAGCCTGTGAGCAATATCAGACCAAGGATGAAAAATAGAGGTTTTTGATGATTGACCATTGCAGTTAGTGTGTTTCAAAATTAACCAAATTAGCCATTGGGCTGATTTGTTGAAAACAGTTTGACAGCTTCACGCATTCAACCCCATAATTAAATATTTTTGCCTTCTTAATTTTTTCGTAGTGAACGAATTTCTGAAAGACCTCAATCAGGAGCAATATGATGCTGTTGTAAGTACCGAAGGGCCGGTAATGGTAATTGCCGGCGCCGGATCGGGAAAAACCCGTGTGCTTACTTACAGAATAGCCTATCTGCTGGCCAACGGCGTGGATCCATTTAATATTCTGGCCCTCACTTTTACAAATAAGGCTGCCCGCGAAATGAAGGAGCGGGTGATGAATCTGGTTGGCGAACGTGAAGGCAGAAATGTGTGGATGGGAACCTTTCATTCCATTTTTGCCCGGATACTGCGCATTGAAGGACATCAGCTGGGTTATCCTTCCAACTTCACGATTTATGATGCTGATGACTCGAAAAGATTGATCAGGCAAATCATCAAGGAAATGAAGCTCGATAATAAAGTTTATTTACCTTCATACATTTCTTTCAGGATATCAATGGCCAAGTCGAATTTGATGACACCTGAAATGTATGCCAATAACCCCGACATTGTTTCAGCTGATGAAAGCGCCCGAAAACCATTTATTAAGAATATCTATAAAAACTACGAAGCCCGCTTGAAAAGAGCAGATGCAATGGATTTCGACGACCTTCTTTTTAATACGTATATTCTTTTCAAAAACTTCGGCCAGGTGCTCTACAAATACCAGAGCAAGTTCAAATACATTTTAGTCGACGAGTACCAGGACACCAACCAAGCGCAGTACCTCATTTTGAATCTAATGGCTGCCAGGCTCGAAAATATTTGCGTGGTGGGTGATGATGCGCAAAGTATTTATGCTTTCAGGGGTGCGCACATTGGCAATATCTTAAATTTTAAAAACGACTACCCCGACTACAAATTATTCAAGCTGGAGCAGAATTACCGGTCAACCAAGAATATCGTTGCTGCTGCCAACAAACTGATTACTTACAACAAAGACCAGATACACAAAACTGTTTGGACAGATAATGAAGAGGGCGTGCTGATTGGTATGATCAGGGCGACTTCCGACAACGAAGAAGGGAGTTTGATCGCCAATGCCATTTTCGAGACCAAGATGAACATGCAACAACCCAACAAATCGTTTGCTGTTTTGTACCGGACGAATGCGCAATCCCGTTCCATCGAGGAGGCCCTTCGAAAATTGAATATTCCTTATCGAATCTATAGTGGTCTTTCATTCTACAGCCGGAAAGAGATCAAAGATTTGTTGGCGTATATCCGGCTCTCCATCAATCACAATGATGAGGATGCCCTTCAGCGTACGATCAACAATCCGGCCAGGGGTATCGGAAAAACAACGATTGAAAAACTGGTTGTTGCCGCCGATGCATACAATACCAGCCTTTGGGAAGTAACGAGCCGGCCTCGGCGATTTCAGGTAAACCTTAATGCTGGTACGTTGTCGAAACTTGATGCATTTATCACAATGATAAAAAGTTTTGCAGCCGAAATTAAAAAGAAAGATGCCTTTGAAGTAGCGCAGCTCATCGCCAAATCATCGGGCTTATTGAGGATGTACCGGGAAGAAGATACGCCGGAAGGAATAAGCCGGGTTGAAAATATTGAAGAGTTACTAAATGCCATCAAAGAGTTCGTGGAAAAAGGTGCCGAGCAGAATGAGGGGGATATGGAATACCAGGGCACACTCGATGAGTTTATGCAGGATGTGGCCCTGTTAACCGATGCCGATAAAAATGATGACGATAACGACAAGGTTGCATTGATGAGTGTACATGCCGCGAAAGGATTGGAATTTCCATATGTTTTCATTAGCGGACTTGAAGAAAACCTGTTTCCTTCGATTCAGTCAATCAGTACCCGTTCGGACCTTGAAGAAGAACGCCGCTTATTTTATGTGGCGCTTACGCGCGCCATGAAAAAAGTAACCTTAACTTTTGCAGAAAGCCGCTACAGATGGGGACAGTTCACCATTACCGAACCCAGTCGGTTTTTCGACGAGATTGACGACAAGCTGATCGATATGCCGAAAAGAGCAGGCATGCACCCGATGAATGATTTTCGTGGGATGGACAAACGAAAAAGCGGTGGTACGTCAAGTCAACCACGAAACATGCAACCGTTAACAACACAACAACAATCACCGGTATCTTTTGAAGCATCCGACACCTCGGCACTGCAAACCGGCATGCAGGTTGAACACCCGAAATTCGGGAAGGGGAAAGTGATCGCTGTCGAGGGGCAGGGACCCAATAAAAAGGCTACGGTATTTTTTAACGCAATAGGGAAAAAGAACCTATTGCTGAGGTTTGCGAAGTTGAAAATCATTTCCTGAACCAGAACCGGGAATTTCCCGCGGCGACGCAGGGTGAATTATACCAAATGAATATTCCAATTTTAAACCACTCCACTACTCCAACAAAATTTCGTACCTTTGCACAATATTTTATTCCTCAATAGGTTATTACACTTTCACAAAATCACATCATGGAATACAACACGCAACGTGGAAAGATGATTATACCTGAATATGGTCGCAATATTCAGAAAATGGTTGATTTTACAACAACTATGCAGGATCGCGAGAAACGCACAGAGGCTGCACATGTAATTGTTAACATCATGTCGCATATCAATCCTGGTGTTCGTGAATCAAAAGAATACCAGAGATCGTTGTGGGATCATTTGTATATCATCTCCGACTTCAAACTGGAAATCGAAAGTCCTTTTCCTCCGCCAAGCCGGGATCAATTAACCAGGAAACCGGAACAAGTTCCGTACAGTGATGGAAAAATCAGGTATCCTCATTACGGTAAAAACATCGAAGCGATGATTCAAAAAGCCATTGACTTTGAAGAGGGAGCCGAAAAAGAGGCTTTAATACTGACCATTGCCAACCACTTGAAAAAGTCCTATCTAAACTGGAACCGTGATTCGGTAAATGATGAGACCATTATCAAGCACCTTGGGGAACTTTCAAACCATAAACTGGTCTTGACAGAATCGCAAAAGCTTGCAGCCACACCGGAAATCCTTTCGCGCAACAAACCAAAAAAGAAAAAATTCCAGTCAAGGGGCAAAGATGGAAACGGAAAGCGCAGGCATTACTCAAAGAATTTTTAAGCCGGTTAATCCACTTTTTAAAGTGTAAAACAATTTACGAAGAACAACCATAAACTGGTTGTTTTTTCGTTTATTTAATATTCCTAATCTTAAAAACATGGGTGCTTTTAAAATCACAGGCGGACGTCGGTTATCTGGTGAGATAATTCCGCAGGGAGCCAAAAATGAAGCTTTACAAATCATATCGGCTGTATTACTTACGCACGAAGAAGTTCACGTAAAAAATGTGCCCGATATCCTGGATGTTAACCTGCTTATTCAGTTGTTGACCGGATTGGGTGTGCAGGTTACAAAGCCTGAAGAAAACGAATTTATTTTTAAAGCATCCGATATCCACCTTGATTATTTAAAAACGAAAGAGTTTTACAAAGAGGCAACAAGTATCCGGGGTAGTATAATGGTTATGGGACCTTTACTCGCACGATTCGGTATTGGGTTTTTGCCACAGCCTGGAGGGGATAAAATCGGCCGGCGCAGGTTAGATACCCATTTCATTGGTTTGCAAAAATTAGGGGCCGAGTTTAAGTATAACGAAACAGAGAAAAGCTATCACATAAAAGGTCATAACCTAAAAGGAGCTTATATGCTGCTCGAAGAGGCTTCTGTAACCGGAACGGCCAATATATTGATGGCGGCAGTTTTGGCAAAAGGAAAAACAACTATTTTCAATGCTGCAAGCGAACCTTACATTGTTCAGCTCAGCAAAATGCTGAACAGGATGGGTGCCAGGATTGCGGGCATTGGCTCCAACCTGCTAACCATCGAAGGCGTTAAGCAACTTGGTGGCACTTCGCACACCCTGCTTGCCGATATGATTGAGGTGGGCAGTTTTATTGGCCTCGCGGCAATGACGCAATCTTCCATCACCATTAAAAATGTGAATTGCGATGATTTGGGACGCATACCCGAAACATTTAAAAGGTTAGGCGTGCAGGTTGAACAACAAGGCAGTGATATTTTTGTGACAGCAAAAAAAGAATATGTCATCGAAACATTTATCGATGGTTCAATTATGAAGATTGATGACGCCCCATGGCCAGGATTTACACCCGACCTGATCAGTATTGTTTTGGTTGTGGCAACGCAGGCCAAAGGCAGTGTACTCATTCATCAGAAAATGTTTGAGAGCCGCTTATTTTTTGTCGACAAACTGATTGATATGGGAGCCCGTATCATTCTCTGCGATCCACATCGGGCAACAGTTATTGGACTGAATCATGAATCGCCTTTGCGTGGAATCAATATGAGTTCGCCTGACATTCGTGCCGGGGTGGCGCTCCTGATCGCTGCACTTTCTGCCAACGGAACCAGCATTATCGAAAATATCGAACAAATCGACCGTGGCTACCAAAACATTGATAAACGATTGAAATTGCTTGGTGCTGACATCGAACGCATTTAATTCCAATACCACATTTTACCATTACCTTCGCTGCCAATTTGACCGCAAACATCGATTGGCAAAAAATTTGCTCTCTAAGAAGCTGTAATTATTTTAAGATGAACAAAGAAGAAAAATTGAATAATAACAAGGAGGAAGTAAAAGAGCAGGAAGTTGCTGATGAGGAAAAAGCAACTGCTGAGGAAACCAAGTTGAAAAAACCGAAATCGAAGAAAAAGAAACCAACGAAATCCGAAGAACTCGAAGAGCTTCAGTATCAATATGCTGAATTAAATGATAAATACCTTCGTTTGTTTTCTGATTTTGATAATTACCGCAAGCGGTCGAATGCTGAAAAACTGGATTTGATCAAAACGGCCGGCAAGGATGTAATCGAAGGTTTATTGCCGGTACTCGATGATTTTGACAGGGCCTTGAGCGCTTTCGAAGAACAAAAAGTAGATAAAAATGCTGTTCATGGTGTTGAATTAATACAAAACAAACTTTTTAATTTTCTTAAACAGCATGGTCTTGAACCAATGGATTCGAAAGGAAAAACGTTTGACACCGAATACCATGATGCAATGACACAAATTCCGGCCCCGTCTGATGATTTAAAGGGCAAGGTTGTGGATGTGATTGAAAAAGGATATTTATTAAACGGAACAATCATCCGTCATGCAAAAGTTGTTGTAGGACAGTAGGGTTAGGATTTAGAATATACGAATGGCAAAAAGAGATTATTACGACATCCTGGGGGTTTCGAAAAGCGCTACCGGCGATGAACTTAAAAAAGCTTACCGGAAGATGGCCTTAAAGTATCATCCGGATAAAAACCCTGATGATAAAGAATCGGAAGAGAAGTTCAAAGAGGCTGCCGAAGCTTACGAAGTACTAAATGATCCACAAAAGAAAAGCAGGTATGATCAATATGGCCATGCCGGTATGCGTGGTGCAAGTGCTGGTGGATTCAGTAACGTTGAGGACATCTTTTCTTCGTTTGGAGATATTTTCGGTGGGCATTTTAGCGGGTTCAGCGGATTTGGTGATTCTTTTGGCGGAGGCGGAAGAACACGCCGGCGGGTCAACCGCGGGTCCAATCTTCGCGTTAAAGTCAGGTTGAATTTACAGGAAGTAGCTGCGGGGGTTGAGAAAAAAATTAAGCTTAACAAATATGTCAGGTGCAGAGCGTGTCATGGCTCCGGCGCCGAAAAAGGCAGTGCTAAATCTACTTGTCATACTTGTAACGGCCGTGGCCAGGTAACAAAAATCACCAATACATTTTTAGGCCAGATGCAAACCGCGTCAACCTGTCCGCAATGTGGAGGAGAAGGCGAAGTTATTACACATAAATGTAATGAATGCCATGGAAATGGAATTGTAAAAGGTGAAGAAGTCGTTACATTCAAAATCCCTGCCGGTGTTGCCGAAGGGATGCAATTGTCGATAAGCGACAAAGGCAATGCTGCAGCAAGAGGTGGAATTCCCGGTGATTTATTGGTGGTGATTGAAGAGGAAGATCATCCTGATTTGATCCGCGATGGTAATAATTTATTGCACGACCTCTACATCAGTTTTGTAGATGCTGCGCTTGGCAGCACTTCCGAAGTGCCCACCGTTGATTCTAAAGCCAGAATAAAAATTGCGCCAGGAACGCAAGGCGGAAAAGTACTTCGACTGAAAGGCAAAGGCTTACCCGATGTAAACGGCTACGGAAAAGGTGATTTGCTGATAAATGTAAATGTGTGGACGCCAAAATCCCTGAGTAAGGATGAAAAGGCTATATTGGAAAAGCTTAAAAATTCGGACAATTTTAAACCGAGTCCCACTTCCAAAGACAAAAGTTATTTCGACAGAATGAGGGAGTTTTTCTCCTAAGGTGATGAATGCACTCCAAACCATAGAAGTCACGAAATCGTACACCAACCATAAGGCGTTGGATAAAGTATCGATAGAAGTTAAAAAGCAAAGTATTTTTGGTTTGCTGGGTCCGAACGGCGCCGGGAAAACGACACTGATCCGGATCATCAATATGATCTCTTCACGGGATGAGGGAAAGATATTGTTGAATGGGCATCCGATTCGACGTGAGGACATTAAATCGATCGGCTATCTTCCGGAAGAGCGTGGTTTGTATAAAAAAATGAAAGTGGGAGAACAGGCTGTGTACCTTGCACGGCTGAAAGGAATGTCAAAAAACGATGCGGTAAAAGAACTTAAGATTTGGTTTGAGAAGTTTGAGATTGGATCGTGGTGGAACCGAAAAGTGGAGGAACTCTCAAAAGGCATGCAGCAAAAAGTACAGTTCATTGTAACCGTCCTTCACAAACCAAACTTGTTGATTTTCGATGAACCGTTCAGTGGATTTGATCCGATCAATGTAAATATTCTCAAAGAAGAAATTTTAAATCTGCGGAATGAAGGTTCAACGGTAATCTTTTCAACCCATAACATGGCTTCTGTTGAAGAGCTTTGCGACAATATCGCATTGATCAACAATAGCAAAATGATACTCTCCGGTGAAATTCACGAGGTTAAAAACCGGTTTAAGGAACACATCTTCGAAGTCATTTATCGGTCTCCCAAAGAATTACTTTTTGCAGATCAGCATATTGACATCCAAAGCATTGAAAGCAGGAATAATGAGCAAATTTCCAGAATAAAAATCAACGGCAATGTCTCAGCCAATGAATTGCTCAGCCAAATATTACCACAAGTTGAAATAGTATCGTTTCAGGAAATTTTACCATCGATAAATGATATTTTTATTAAGGAAGTGAGTAGGAGTAGGACGCTGTGATTGGAGGCGAAGGAAGAGGAGTTGTTCGATAAAACAAGATCAGTAATAAAGTACAATGACTTATAAAGATTTCACTAAAATGCCGGTTTGGTCTCATTCATTTGATCTTAAAATAAAATACTAGAAGCTGACAAAAGCCTTAAACAATGAATAAAATCCTCCTCATTATACAACGCGAATACCTGACCCGGGTGAAGAAAAAAACCTTCATCATCATGACGATTTTGGGCCCGGTATTGATTGCTGCCATGATCATTCTTCCGGCTATGCTTGCTGATTGGAATGACGGTACAATCAAAAGAGTGGCGGTATTGGATGAAGTTGGTTGGTTCACCGGCAAATTTAAAGACCAGGAAAACATTGAGTTTTATAATGTCATGCAAGACCTGGATACCGAAAAAGAAGCTGCATTGTACAAACAGGGCGATTTGCTCCTGTACATTCCAAAAACCGAATTAAGTATTCCTGTAAGTGCCCAATTATTCTCAACCAAACAACCCGGACTGGATGTAACTTCTTACATCAAATCGGTGATGAAGCATGAGGTTGAAAACCAGAAAATGCTTGCTAAAGGCATCGATCCTGACGTGATAAAATCAATCAAAGCCAATGTAAACCTCGAAACGTTTCGGGTGGAAAAAGATGGTTCTGAGAAGCAGAGTTTTACGGAAGTGGAAGTGGGTATCGCCATTTTTGCCGGAATTATGATCTACTTTTTCATTTTTATGTTTGGTGCGCAAGTACTAAAAGGAGTGATGGAAGAAAAAACGAACCGCATTGTTGAGGTCATTATTTCTTCTGTTAAACCGTTCCAGTTAATGATGGGAAAAATAGTTGGGATTGCACTTGTCGGGCTTACACAGTTTTTACTTTGGATCATCCTTACGGGATTGTTGATTGTTGTTTTTCAGGCCAGCTATGGTGGCGATATGACAACCGGACTGCAATCGATGACCCAGCAGAACCAAATGATTCCGCAGGAAGAGATGTCGACCATTAATATTCAACCAAATAAATTCGCTATGGTTGCTGAGATTCTTGACAGCATTAACCTTTCTGCTATGGTATTGAGCTTCATTTTCTACTTCCTTGGTGGGTACTTATTGTATGCATCACTTTTTGCGGCCATTGGCGGAGCTGTTGATCATGAAGCAGATTCACAGCAATTTATGCTACCGGTATCTATTCCATTGATCTTCTCGGTTACAATGTCAGGATTGATAATAAACCAACCCGACAGCTCCCTTTCCGTATGGCTCTCCATGATCCCTTTTACTTCCCCGGTTACCATGATGATCCGCATCCCATTTGGGGTACCTGTTTGGCAAATGTGGCTTTCAGCAGGCATTCTTATTTTCGGTTTTGTTGCAACCACATGGCTGGCGGGAAAAATCTATCGCACCGGCATCCTGATGTATGGTCAAAAAGTGAACTATGTCATTCTCTGGAAATGGCTCAGGCAAAAGAATTAGTCATATGTTATTCGTTATTTGCTGATCGCTCAACTTCAGGCTTAAAACTTAAAGACTGTTTGGATTTTGTTTTTAGAATTTATTATGATGTATTTTTTGTCAGATCGAGGCATTTTTGAGACGCATAGCCATAGCTATGGGTCGAAAAAATAACGATGAGATGGCTAAAAAGACACATAAGAAAACTGAAGTATAAATTCCAAACAGCCTCTTAAAAAAGGCAATAAATAATTCAAATATTATTTTACCTTTGCACCCTCAAAATTTTGAAGAAAAACCATTAATAATTAAGACCAAATGCAGAACAGAGGAGCGAT
>JAUXBM010000181.1 GCA_030619415.1 Chlorobiota bacterium | reverse complement strand
TCTTATGATGCGGTGGGCATGCAGGGCAATGTCTTCTTCGTGGGTTACCACAATGATCGTATTGCCTTGCTTATGAATCTGCTCTAACAAACCCATTATTTCAATCGAAGTTTTCGAATCAAGGTTTCCTGTTGGTTCATCCGCGAGAACAATAGACGGCTTGTTAACCAATGCCCTCGCAACAGCCACACGTTGACGCTGTCCGCCTGAAAGCTCATTGGGCTTGTGCGTAATCCTGTCAGATAACTGAACATTCGCCAGGGTTTCTTCAGCCATTTCCCTGCGTTGTTTTTTTGAAATACCGGCATAGATTAATGGCAGCATTACATTTTCCAGGGCAGTTGACCGTTGTAATAAATTAAACGTCTGAAAAATGAAACCAATTTCTTTATTTCTGATGTCGGCGAGTTCATTGTCAGTACGACTGCTTACATCCACTCCGTTCAAAATATACTTACCGGCAGTAGCTGTATCGAGGCAACCCAGTACATTCATCATGGTGGATTTCCCCGATCCTGAAGGTCCCATCAAGGCAACAAATTCATTTTTATAAATACTGAGTGAAACATCAACAAGTGCTTTTACAGTTACTGTCCCTACCTGGTAAAACCTTGAAATATTTTCGAGGATGATGATCTCTTCTTTCATTAGCAGTTGCGTTTAATTCTCAAAAGTACGAAAAACACCACCTGCAGCCAGTGGCTAACTTTATTAATATCTGATGATGAAATTCTGCTTTGTAATATCCTTTTTAAAGAACACCAGCCCAACCCAGAACAGGTCGATGGTGATGCTCACCCGATTATCCTTTTTAATCGAGTTCCAGGCCTTTTGCATGCCCCTCGACCAATGGATGTCATCGAACATAAAAACGCTGTTTTCATCAGCAAGGCCGGCACACGTTTCAAAATACCGAAGTGTTGGTTCCTTGCGGTGATTTCCGTCAAAAAAGACCATATCGAGTTTCTTTACTTTTTTGAGGATGTTGTCCAGGATGGCATCAAAATCGCCAACTTCCACCTCGATATTTAAATTCCGTTTTTTGAAACTTTTACGGGCAACCGATGCCAGCCCCATACATCCCTCCATAGTTATTAACCTGCTTTCAGGACTTCCTTTACTCAGGTACAGTGAGCTGATCCCTGCGGCAGTGCCAAATTCTAAAATGGTTTCGGGTTTAAAATGACGCGACATCCGGTAAAGGAGCTGCAATTGCTTTTTTGGATGTGTTCGGGCTTTTACAATTTTTCCAACAGTTGTAACCCTGATTGCATATTCTTTGTCTTTGGCAGCCGTCCCAAAATCCATGGTTTCAAGCCGGTCAGTTCGCCGCCTGTACCTGCGTCTCGTTCTGTTGAGTCTTCTGTAGTCGTAGTGATTTGTTTTATCGCGAAAAACATTTTCAACCAAATCATAAACAAATGGTGAATGAATTTTAAACCGAGAGATGGCTTTTCTCCTATAATTAAGGTAGGCATAAATCTGCCAAAGTTTTTTCATTAATTCTTCGCTTTATTAATTGTATGCAACCTTATTTATATAGAATGCCGTCCTGATATTCTGATCGCCGAGTGTTCTGTTTCTGATTTTCTGATAGCCGTAAACCAGGAAATAATTTTCATACCAGTTGGTTATATAATTGTACTCATCATCAACTACCCGGTCCTTTGCAATCTTCGTTTCAATATCTGTTTCTACATGGCCGATATCGATCATGCCTTCGATTGTTTGCAGAAATATTTTTCCCTTGTTTACATAAGCCATCGAAACAAAATCATCGTCACTGAATACAACACTGTGCCTTGCCAGGGTATAGGTTTTAAGGTCTTTTAAAGCAAAGTCGTTATTCCAGATCAATTTGCCATCCTCCGATAAGCCTGCAACAATAACATCATAATAATCATAACCTCCAAAAATATTGTAGGTATAGGGCGATGGCCTGCCGTAATAATCGTAATCCATGCGTGTTTCTGAACGATAATATGGCTTGTAAACTTCTACCGAAAAAACATATTGATCGTTGAGCTTTAATACCTGGGGATCCCACATATAATAAAATGCACTCAATGTTTTGCTGTCTGTTTTTGCTTGTGGTTTGCCCGACTTTGTATATTCAACACTGCGATTCCCAAGTGATGCATAAATATTCTCGAAACTCAAAAAATCCAAATAAGTCAGTTTGGTTTGTACATCATTTTCGAACTCAACATAGAACAATCCTGCACTATTCGCCTCGTCATCATCTCCCAAATCTTTAACAGAGGCCTGTCGTCCTGTTATCATATCATATGTTCCAAAAATCCTTAGTTTATTATCGGTAACGGGTACAAATACAAACTGTCCCAACATTTTCAAATTTTGCTGGTTTTTTATGATAAGTTCTTTTTCCATTTCACCACTTTCCGAAAAACGCAAAATAATTTCAGTCATATACCGCTTGTCTCTCATACTTTTAACAGAGAGGTAAAACTTATTACTTTTTTTATCGGCATAAACCTTCGAAATATAACTTTCACTCCCTTCCTCGATATGCCGTGGTTCTACATCGCCTGAGGTTAAATCGATGAAAACCACATCGGTCATATTCTTGTCTAAATTCAGGGCAAGACAACCCGTGTTTCCGATTACATCAAATCCTGCATATTCGGCCTTGTCAGGAAATGATCCTGAGACTTTATTAAACTCACCGGTATTGATATTATAATGAATGATTTCATAAACGCCTGTCTGAAAAGGACCCCGGCTCAGATTTCTGAAAAACAAATACAAATTATTTCCGTGTCGCCGTGTATTGAGGTGTTCGAGCTTGTCAGGCAAAGGAATAAATTTCAACCAATTTTGTTTCAGGCTTGTGTCGAAAAGCCCAAAATACCATTTGCGTTCTGAAGTAGTGCTTATTTCGTTGCTTTCGTAAAAGATCAACACACCTTCTTCTCCAAGTGGCTCAACACTAAACGTTTCGACATCAATACTAGAAGGAACCTCCAGCCTGACCGGTTTTACCTTTTGCGCATATCCAGAAATAGATATGGATACTAATACAATGATGAAGAAATTGTTGATCTGTTTTTTTATCATAATGGTTGTTTCAGATAAACGCACCAATCCAAATTTCATTATTCGGCAAAACTTGAATTGAATACACAAATTTAAAGTTTTTAATATGCACCTCCTGCACCAATTCCCCATTTTCCATTTTCTAACGACCAACGACCAGAGGAAGTCCGTAGGATGACCAAACACCAGCAACCAGAGGCCAGCACTCCTCAGACTCTTCCAGATTCGTCGAACGCTGGAAGGTCTTTCTGCTGCAATAAAACAAAAACCCCGCCATATTTTTAGGTAAAGCGGGGTTCATGCATTTTATCCGGATTGGCTATTTAACCATTAGCTTGCCCGTTACCAGTTTATTTCCGTTGCCGATAAATTGAATAATGTATAATCCGCGATTCAAAGTAGAAATATCAATACTGATTGTTCCGGTGGTAATTTCAGATTGATAAACAACCTGCCCAGTAAGATTCGTAATTCGCAGCGCTCCTGATTGAAGGCTATTGAGGTTCACTACATTTGTGGCCGGGTTGGGATAAAACCTGAGTTGCTCCGTTTTATTTTCGGCAACACTCACACCTTCTTCACTATACACAATAAGATCGTCTATTTCCCAGGTTGCTGCTCCATCGGTACTTGATGTATATTTGAAACCGAGTGTAATTACCATTCCGCCAAAGGTGGCCAAATCAATATCTCCCGATTCTGTCCATACCCAGCTACCAGCCGACCATACAGCCTGATCTGTAATTTCAGTCCATTCAACATCGTTGGGGTCACCTGTTGTATAATCTACTGATACAAAAAGTTGCAACGGCAGTGCTTCATAATTCATGGCCGATATAAAACCAAAGGTAATGAATACGTCTGTTGGTAAACTAAGTTGTGGTGATAGTAACCAATCTTCATTTTCAACGGCTCCACCATCATAGCCATTCATTTTAGCATAGCCATTGCCCCCGTAAGAATCATGCACCCATTTCTGGGGGCCTACAACACTGTATTCCGACCAGGATCCCAATGTGCCGTCATTAAAATTCTCTTCATTAATAATATTTATTTCACTAACCACCACAGAAGTGGTTGGAGGTGCACCATCGGTTTTGTAATCAATATTTTCACCT
>JAUXBM010000185.1 GCA_030619415.1 Chlorobiota bacterium | reverse complement strand
TGGTTATTTTTGCCAAATCTAAATAATCCTGAAAATGAAAGCAATAATAAGCATTATCATGGGCAGTACATCCGATTTAAAAATAATGGAGAAGGCTGCCGGTTTTTTTGAGGAGATGGAAATTCCTTTCGAAATGAATGCACTTTCAGCTCATCGTACGCCGGAAGAAGTGGAGAAATTTGCAAAAAATGCTGAAGTCAACGGTATCAAAGTAATTGTAGCTGGAGCCGGAATGGCTGCTCACCTGCCGGGAGTAATTGCTTCGATGACAACGGTGCCTGTGGTTGGTGTACCAATTAATGCAACACTTGACGGACTTGATGCACTGCTGGCTATCGTTCAAATGCCTCCCGGAATACCTGTTGCCACTGTGGGCATCAACGGCGCGCTAAACGCGGCTATACTCGCTGCCCAAATGATTGCAACCGGTGATATTGCAATGATGGAGAAAACCAGGAAATATAAAGAGACACTGAAGCAAAAAATTGTTAAAGCGAACGAAGATTTGAGCAAGATTGAGTATAAGTTTAAAACGAATTAGCCTTCGGTTAAATCAATCCTGAATGAAAAAAATCCATCTAATTCTATTGTCCATTGTTTCGGGTGTTTTATTTGCACTCGCCTGGCCCGAACGGGGATTTAACCCATTGGCATTTGTTGCTTTCGTTCCGCTGTTTTTCATCCAGCAATATCTCGGCGACTACCGCAAAAAAGGAATGTTCTGGTATGCCTGGCTGGCATTTTTTATCTGGAATGCCCTCACAACATGGTGGATCTGGTATTCAACCGATATAGGTTCCCTACTTGCTATTTCGCTGAATTCGCTGATAGTAGCGTTGGTTTTTCTGATCTTTCATCTTTCCAAAAAGAAATTATACCAAAACAAAAAAGGATTTTTTATTCTTGTTTTTTATTGGATATCATATGAATTTTTTCACATGAACTGGGATCTCACATGGTCGTGGTTAAATTTAGGAAATGTATTTGCTGGCAGCCATAAATGGATACAGTGGTACGAATACACCGGAACACTTGGTGGTACGGCCTGGGTACTGGTTGGCAATATTGCAGCTTATCACCTGATCAGAAGTCTGCTTATCAATAAAAATAATAGAGAAGCGCTAATTAACGGAATCGTACTGGTTCTTTTAATTGGCCTGCCAATATCGCTTTCCTACATCATTTATTACAATTACGAAGAAATTGAAAATCCGGTAGAGGTAGTTGTTGTTCAGCCAAATACCGATCCGTACACCGAACAGTACAATATGGATCCTGAGGTTATACTGGAGCAAAATTTTGAATTGGCAAGTCAGAAAATAACAGACAATACAAAGTTTGTTGTTTTTCCGGAGTCCACACTATATGACGGCAGATACAGTATTTGGGAAGATAATTTATGGGGTTCGCCATTGTTGCAAAAGGTTAAACTAATTTTTGACAAGTATCCTCATATTTCTATCGTAATTGGCGCCTCTACTGTCAGGTTAATTGAGGATGGTGAACAAAAAACCAATGCTGCCCGTAAATTTACCAACAGTGATGGATATTATTATTCATACAATACCGCCTTCCTGTTCGACTCGACCGAACAAATCCAAAAGCACCATAAATCGAAACTGACACCGGGTGTGGAGATTATGCCCTCCTGGGGAATTTTAAAACCCATTGAATATTTGGCCATCGACCTCGGAGGTACCACCGGCACACTGGGTACGGAAGACCACCCTGTCGTTTTGTGGGGCTCTGACGGAGTAGTGATTTCGCCAATCATCTGTTACGAATCTGTTTATGGTGAGTTTGTTGTGAATACAATCCGTGAAGGCGCCCAGCTCATTTTTGTGATTACCAACGATGGATGGTGGGGCAATACACCGGGACATCGTCAGCATTTTCTATATTCGGTCCTGCGTGCAATTGAAACCCGCAGAAGCGTTGCGCGATCGGCAAATACGGGCATTTCGGCTTTCATCAATCAGCGTGGCGAAATCTTTCAGAAAACAAATTACTGGGAGCCCGCTGTCATCCGGCAAGAAATCAATACAAATAGCGCGTTGACTTATTATGTAAAAAACGGCGATTATATTGCAAGAGTGTCTGTTTTTATTAGCGCCCTTCTTTTAATCATCTCTTTTTCGCAGGGTTTTCTGCGAAAACGAAAAAGTTTATCCTAACAAACTTGTCTTACTGATCAAACAAAAAATGCGTCTATTTGTTGAATGAATAACTGTTACACGAAATAAATCAGCAAAAATGTCAGTTTAAATAAGTGAGGGCATAATTATTGCAAAATAATTATTGTAAATTTGAAATGAAATGCAGGACAACGAATTTAAAAAAGAACTTGACGAATTATTCAGGCTTTTTAAAAAACTGGTTGAAAAGAAGGACCTGAACGAGGTACCCGGAGTTGACAAATTTATGTTGCAACAATTCCAGTTTTTTTTCAGCAACTACGACAATATGAAAGATCAGATTGCTGATCAGTTGCAAGGGCAATTTGGCGATTCAGTGAAGGACATGGTTAAAACGCTTGTACAACAACTAAAAGAAGAACTGGACGAAGACGATTTTCTCAATCTCTCAGAGACCGAAGAAGAACCACTTATTTCAATTGAAGGGGTGAGTGAAACCACGTTTGAGATTGACAAATTACTAAAGAATCCGGATTTAACTGAGGAGCAAATTAACGAATTACTCGATAAAAGAGCGCAACTTTAGAAGCCGACCCCGTTCATTCAACCGATCAATATTTTCAACCCATTTTTAATGGCCATTAACCTGAAAGGGAGGATCTCCCGGTACTTTAAAACTAAAAAACCACTGAGCATTTTTTTCGATGCGGTATTCGTGGTGTTTGTCGTATTGCTGCTTATTCCCGGTACACGGAAAGAGGTTTCTTCTTTCATCATTCGGATGACAGCCCTTCCCCCTTCATCACTGGATGAAGCCGATCAATACATGCTCGGCGAACAAACAATTGGCTGGCAGCTTTATGACATTGAAGGAAACGCGGTGAGCTTTGCTACCCTGAACGAAAAGCCTGTCTTTATTAATTTCTGGGCCACCTGGTGCCCACCCTGTATTGCCGAGTTGCCAGCCATTCAGGCATTGCATGAAGATTTTAAAAATGAAGTGAATTTCGTTCTGGTGAGTAATGAAAGTATTGAAACTGTAATATCTTTTACAAATGAAAAGGGATACCGCAATTTGCCACTTTATTTTGCCACGTTTACGCCAACTGATTTTGCCAGTCAAAGTATTCCAGCCACCTTTGTTGTAAGTCGTGAAGGGAAAGTTGTGTTACGAAAAAAAGGAGCTGCCAGATGGAATTCCACAAAAATGGAAAAGCTTTTCGGGCAATTGATCAAAGAGTAGTGCGTTAATCATTCAAATATTATCTTTGCCACTTGAACGAAAATAAAAATGAAGAAACTGATAACAATATTGGCCTTTTTGGCTTTTCTGATTCCGACTTCCGATATTCAATCACAGGTGCTCAGCGAAAGTGCAAAACGAATGTTTACTGTTGGTGTGGATGTATTTACTGATATCTGGCTGGTCAACATCGAAGAGCCTTTTCTGCCTCCAAACTATAGCAGCAGAACCATTAACCAGGGCGCTACTGGTTTTTTCATGTACAATATGCCTTTTAGCGAAAAAGGTACGACCGTTTTTTCGATTGGTCTGGCAATCAGGAGTCACAACTCCTACTCAAATTCTGTTATCGTTAATATAAAGGCAAGTGAGATTGTATTTGATGTAATAAAAGACCTTCCTCACCCTGACAGAGATATCCCGCTCGCCTATAAACGTTCAAAAATAAACCTGACTTATTTGGATTTACCCATTGAGTTTAAGTTTAAAACTGAGAAGGGATTTAAATTAGGCATTGGACTTAAAGTTGGATACCTGATTGACAGCAAACAAAAATATGTAGGTGAGTGGCCTGTTGACTTTAGCTTTGAGAATGAGACTGTACAGTACAACGAGGTAAACGACAAGCAGAAAAACATTAATCAGCTGCAAAAATGGTCTTATGGCGCTACCTTCAGGATTGGTTATAAATGGATTAGTTTGTTTGGTTACTACCAAATCAGCAAAATATTCGAAAATGAACGCGGACCCGAAATGCAACC
>JAUXBM010000120.1 GCA_030619415.1 Chlorobiota bacterium | reverse complement strand
GATCTTAACAACTTTGAATTCCATTGTTTTATCAACATAGATATCGTAGTCGCGGATTGGTTTAACATCAATTTGCGATCCCGGAAGGAAAGCCTCAATGTTAAATATATCAACGATTAAACCACCTTTGGTACGGCATTTAACATAACCTGTAATAATTTCATCTTTTTCGAACGCTACGTTGATGCGTTCCCACGACTTCAACAGACGGGCTTTCTTATGCGAAAGGATCATCTGCCCACTTGAATCTTCCTGGTTCTCAACGTATATATCAACTTTATCACCTACTTTCAGTTCAGGATTGTACCTGAATTCGTTGAAAGGAATTACCCCATCGGATTTGTAACCAATGTTGACAACAACCTCGCGGTTACTGATTCCCACTATAAAACCATCGATCACTTCATGTTCTGTAATTGAGCTAAGTGTGCTTCCGTAAAGATCTTCAAGTTTTTGCCGGTCGCTTGCCGAGTAAATATCTTGTTTTTTGCCAAGCGCATCCCAGTCAAATTCGGGTGGTTCGTTTGTTTCTGCTACTTCGGTTTCTTCTGCTTTCTCAGCTACAGGTTCTTCTGCTTTTACTTCTTCCTTTGCCTCAGCCTCAGCCTCTGCCTTTTCCTCAGCTTTTGGTTCTTCCTTCGCCTCAGCCTCAGCCTCTGCCTTTACTTCAGCTTTTGGTTCTTCCTTCGCCTCAGCCTCTGCCTCAGCCTTTACTTCAGCTTTTGGTTCTTCCTTTGCCTCAGCCTTTACTTCGTCTTTCTCTTCGACTTTTTCCTCAGCCTCCGCCTTCGCTTCAGCCTTTACTTCTACTTTTTCCTCAGCCTCCGCCTTCGCCTTTACTTCTACTACTTCTTCAGCCGGAGCTTCTTTCGCCTCAACTTCTTCTTTTTTAGTTACCGATTCAGGCGTTTCCTGATTCTTTACCTCTGTATCTTCAGTGGTATTGGTGATGTTCTTTTCAGTTTCTGACATCAAAAAATTATTGTGTTTTCAATCAACCGCCCGGTCCTGGTGATGTAAAACGGATTAAACATATTAATTAACTTTATTAAGAATTTGGTTAAGAACAGCTTAACGCAAATCCGGGCCTCCTAAAAAGAGGGCTGCAAAAGTAGAAATTATAATTTAAAAAACAAATACAAAACAGCCTTTGGAAACAGACTTTTCTTGAAAAGAAAAACGGCAAATAAATAATTATTTTGAAATGTAAAATGTGTCTCTTAACTTTATGTCCTATTTAGTTGCAATTTAGCTGACCGGGACAGTGATACCAAATTAACCCTAAAATGATTCCTGAAAGAATGCGATACAGACTGCTCATTTTCTTTTTGTGTCTTACAAGCTTGTCTGTTGGCCAGGTGAATACAGACAGTATAAGATCAATTTGGGTGTCAGAAAGCAATGAAATTGAAGACCGGCTTGATGCGATGTATTATTATAGTACCATTGTTTATTTACGATCAAATCCGGATAGCGCTTTCCTGCTCGCAAATCACATGTATGATCTTGCCGAAAGAGCCGAAAAAACTGAATATCAGGCCGATGCATTAAGGATTCAGGGGACTTCGTTTTTCAATCGCGGAAATATTTCTGAAGCACTCGAATACTATTCTCAAAGTTTAAGGCTAAGCGAGAAGTCGGGTTATCTTTATGGAACCGCATCCGCTTTTCACAAAAAGGGCAAACTCTTTGCTTACCAAGGAGAATACCAAACTGCACTCGAAAACTTCAATATGAGCATGGAAATATATAAAAGGATTAGCAATAAAACTGATATTGCCGACCTCTATGCCGACATTGGAATTATGTACTATGACCAGGGGAATTTTATAAAAACGTTGGAATATTTCGAAAAGTGCCTTGTCATTTATCAGGAATTAGGCAACAAATGGGGAATGGCAAGGGTAAGTAACAATATGGGTGTTCTTTATCATGAGCAAGGGAATACCCAATTCGCATTGCCGTATTTTGAACAGGGGTTTCAACTTTTTGAAGAGGTTGGCGAACTTCGGGGAATGGCAAGCAGCCTGAATAATATTGGAGATTTGTATGCTACCAGAGGAACGTATAACAAAGCATTGGAATATAACTTTCGAAGCCTTAAAATGAGAATTGAACTTGGTGATAAACGAGGCATGGCCAATTGTTATCATGTGATTGGCGACAATTATAGCGCCCAGGGAAAATATGAGGAAGCACTCGAAAATTACAACAAAAGTTTAGAAATAAGGGAAGAATTGGGAGAACGGAAAGTGATCAGCCAGATATACGGCGATATTGGTAAGCTAAAAAATCAGCAGGGCAGTTACAATAGCGGTCTGTTATGGTGTAATAAAGCATACCAACTGTCGATAGAAATTGGGGCTATTCGCGAAGAACAAGAGGCTTGTGTTTGTCTTTACGAAGCTTATAAAGGACTTGGCATCATCAGCAAGGCCCTCCTGTTTCATGAACGTTACGTCGTCCTTTCTGATAGTTTAAAAGCTGATGAAATAACCAAAAGGTTACAGCAAATAGAGTTTAAAAAGATCATGGTGGCCGACAGTTTGAAAATGGAAGAAGATAAACTAAGGGTTGAATTGATTCATGTGGAAGAGGTAAACAGGAGTGCCCGGCAGAGAAATTTTTCTATTGCAATCGGAATTGCAGTATTGTTTATTGCTTTAGCCTTGTGGAGCCGTTTAAGATATACCCGCCGAACAAAGGCAATCATCGAATCTGAAAAAGAGCGCAGTGAGAATTTATTACTCAATATTTTACCCGCAGAAGTAGCCGAAGAATTGAAAGCAACAGGCGAGGCTGAAGCAAGGAATTTTGATGATGTCACTGTTCTGTTCTCCGACATAAAGGGCTTCACCCAGACTGCCGAAAAATTCTCGGCCAAAGAACTTGTTGCTGAACTAAACATATGTTTCATTGCTTTCGATGAAATTGTTTCCAGACACAAGATTGAAAAAATTAAAACCATTGGAGATGCATACATGGCTGCCGGTGGCATACCCGCTCCAGTAGCTAATTCAGCTTTAAATGTAGTTCTGGCAGCCATTGAAATGCAACAGTTTATCGCCAAAAGGTATGAAGAGACAAAACATTTAAACAAGCCAAACTTTGAAATGAGGGTGGGAGTCCACACCGGTTATGTAATTGCAGGTATCGTTGGGGCAAAAAAGTTCCAATACGATATATGGGGGGATACTGTGAATACCGCTTCCCGAATGGAATCATCAGGTAAAGTGGGTGAAATCAATATTTCACAAACCACTTATGAAAGGATAAAAGATCATCCGGAAATGCAATTTGTTTCAAGAGGTAAAGTTCATGCAAAAGGAAAGGGTGAAATTGAAATGTATTTTGTGAACCGGAATTAATAATCTGTAAACTCGTGCTTTAAAAAAGCACCTCTAAAAATTGGCGTGATGAATAAATGCCTGTCTGACAGACACGAATTAATCAGTTCATATGCGTGATCATTTCTACTGCTGATTGTTGTAATTTTGCGCTTCTTTAAAGAATTTACAAAACAGATAAACCATGGCCCTGAATTGCGGAATTATCGGATTGACAAATACCGGGAAAACCACCATTTTCAATTGCATGTCGAATACCAAGGCTGAAAGCTCAAATTATGCTTTCAGTGCAACCAAGTCGAACATTGGTATTGTGGATGTTCCTGACCCCAGGTTATATAAAATTGACGAATTTATCAAGGCGGCGAAGATCATCCCAGCAACTGTTGAGATAGTTGATGTACCGGGACTAGCGAAAGGTTCGAGTAAGGGTGAAGGCGTTGGTAATAAATTCCTGGCCGACATTCAGCAAACGGATACATTGATACACGTACTAAGATGTTTTGATGATGACAACCTTCCCCACATTGAAGGCTCAATTGATCCGGTCAGGGATATGGAAATTGTGGATTTTGAACTTCAGGTTCGCGATCTTGACCTGGTAGAGCGGAAAATTGAAAGACTAAAGAAACTGTCGAGTACTGGGGATGTGGGAGCAAAAAAGGACTTGAAAATCATGCAGGTTTACAAGGCTCATTTAGAAAATTTCGGGAATGCCCGGACTGCCCCAGTCAGTGCAGACGAAAGCCTCATCATTCGCGATATGCAATTGCTTACGGCAAAGCCAATGATTTATGTGTGTAACGTGGATGATGCCTCGGCTGTTTCAGGGAATGATTATGTAAAACAGGTAAAAGACCACCTGGCAGATGAAGGCAATGACATACTGGTTGTTGCCGGTGAACTGGAAGCCGAAATTACCGAGCTTGATGAAGAAGACAGGAAAGAGTTTCTTGAAGACGCAGGTTTGCAAGAACCGGGGGTAAATCGGCTGGTACGTGCTGCTTACCATACCTTGAACCTGCAATCATTTTTTACTGCCGGACCAAAAGAAGTCAGGGCATGGACAATTAAAAAAGGAATGAAAGCGTCCGAAGCTTCCGGGGTAATCCACAGCGATTTAGAGCGTGGGTTTATCCGCGCTGAAGTAATGAAGTACAACGATTTTATTGAATTGGGTTCGGAACAAGCGGTAAAAAATGCGGGTAAATTTCATGTCGAAGGCAAGAATTACGTTGTACAGGACGGGGACATCATGCACATCCGGTTTAATGTTTAACACATACGCTTTGCATGAACTACGAAGACAATCCCAAGAGCATTAAATTCTACGTCAAACGATTTTTGATCAACAACAAAGACCGTTTTACCGGCAAAAAGATTGTCGATTTTCCTGCCGGTAATGGGATCACCTCACGGTTAATTAAAGAAATTGGTGCCACCCCCTACCCTTTTGACCTGTTCCCCGAATACTTCAATATTGAAGGTTTAAAATGCCGGAGAGCAAATATTACATCGGGCATCCCGCTTGAGCAAAACTTTGCCGATGCAGTAATCTGCCAGGAAGGAATAGAGCATTTTGCTGATCAATTCAATGCACTCAAAGAATTCAACCGTATTTTAAAACCCGGGGGCATCTTGCTGGTTACCACTCCCAATTACTCAAATATCAGGGCAAAACTCAGTTATTTACTTTCAGAAAGTGAGCGGTTTAACTCCATCATGGCCCCCAACGAATTAGACAGCGTCTGGATGTCGAAGCAAGACATTACGGATGAAATTTATTTCGGGCACATTTTTTTAATCGGCATTCAAAAACTCCGAGTACTGGCCCGACTTGCAGGTTTCAAAATCAAGAAAGTACATTTTACGAGGGCAAAATCGACTTCGGTGCTTCTTTTGCCTTTTTTCTACCCCTTCATTTATTTCTCCAACTGGATCGCTTTTCGGAAGAATCTTCGTAAAAACAAAAATTACGACGAAAAAATAAAACGTGAGGTTTATGGTGAAATTTTCAAGTTAGCTACCAACATTAAAATTTTAACCGGTGGCGATTTGATGGTGGAGTTTGAAAAAGAAAAGGAATCTGCCGAAATCGGCAAATTCCTGAAAAGTCAACACAAGGAATTTGGTGTTACCTGATCCGGATAAACTGGAAATGCAAAAAAAATCTAAACTTGAAACAATATCAAAACAATAATCCTATTGCCCAAACATGAATGTAAGGGCTGAAAATCATTCTATCCCTTCGGGATGTGTTCCCCTCCCACCGTTTCAAGCGTCCCTTGAAATAAAAAACCTTATTATTTTTCGATAAGTCAAAAAAAATACTTATTCGTTTCTGAACACAAACTCATCTCCATCCACATCCACCAAAATCTCATTATCACTGGTTACTTCTCCTGCCAGGATCATTTTTGAAAGTTCGTTGAGCACTTCTTTCTGAATGACCCTTTTCAAGGGTCGTGCCCCGAATTGCGGGTCGTAACCAATTTCGGCAAGTTTGTCAATTGCTTTACCGGTGAGGTCAATAGTGACATTATTTTTTGCCAACTTTTTCTTTACCTGGTTAAACATTAACGAAACGATTTCATGTATTTCCTTTTTAGTTAAGGGCGTAAACATGATAATTTCATCAATCCTGTTGAGAAACTC
>JAUXBM010000193.1 GCA_030619415.1 Chlorobiota bacterium | reverse complement strand
GGTTTTATATTGGGTGTTGCTATTTTCTTTGGAGGAGGTTCGAAATCCAGCTGCAAGAGAAAATGGTAATGGTTGTTTATACCAATTAATCACCAAAATACGCCATTCAATCTTTATCTTTTCCCACTTAGCTTCTTTGAAAAATTCTACCATCCATACGGATGCAAGAATTTTTGCAAATCGCCAAGCGAAAAAATACTTTGATTTAAAAGGCGCATTCTGATAACTATTTGGTATTATTGATCAGGAATTGGAGAAAAGAGTGATATCCCTTTCCTTGTAATAATCCATGTATTGCCTTTTTTATCTTCAAAGATTTTTTCAATATAATCATCAACAAGGCCATCGCTTTCAGTATAATTGACAATGGTATCTTCATGAATATGAAACAGGCCGGATTTTTCCGTTCCAACCCAAAGTTGTTTTCCTTTATCAACATAAAGAAATGAAACCGTCCATTTTTTTTCAGGACTGAAAACAGCATCCCACTTTCCTTTATTATACTTGTACAAACCTGATCCACCTGCCAGCCATATTTTTCCGTATCTGTCTTTTTGAATCAGTGAAAAGTTCTCTTTATCCAGGCCTTCTTTCTTTGAAAAGCGTTTCCACATACCATCATGATAAAGGGCCACTCCATCATTTGAAAACGCGATCACATCATCCCCATCCCAAATTAACGCTTCCACAAATCCTTTTATTTTCAGGATATTATTATCAAAGGCACGCCATTTTCCCCCTTCAAACACGCACAAGCCGACGAACTTCATTTCACTTCGCGAAAATGCCCAGACACGTCCTGTAGGATCACTTTTTAAATCATAAACAAAATTACCGCTCAGCCCATCTTTTTTGGTGAAATTGATCCATTCGCCATCAACAAATCTGGAAACGCCACTTTCGGTAGCAGCCCATTTTTCTCCGTTCCTGGCGTTCAATAACCGAAATACTTTTTCAGTGGTCAACTCATCTTTTTTATAGGTCGTCCATTCCTTCATGTAGAACCGGTAAATACCTCTCATGGTACCAAACCATATATTGCCTGCCTGGTCCTGAAAAATTCCCGTGAAAAATTTCGGTACTGATTTATGATCGATTGAGGATGAACCTGCCAGTACATCATCAAAGTTATACCACCTGGAATTTTCATACATCTGAAGTTTACCTCCGATCATATTGAATTTAAACTCCTTAAATTCTCCAAAGTCCTGAAAATACTCTTGCATGCACCAAATACGCCCTTGCCGGTCTTCAAAGAAATCCTTCACGATGTAAGCTTTATCTGCTTCCTTCTGCACAAAACTGGTCCAATATTCTCCATTGAAAAGAAACAATCCATTATCAGCACTTACCCATATGTTTCGCTGCCGGTCCTCATAAATGTTTTCAATCCTTCCCATCGGCAATGGTTTGCCCGTCTGATTGTCTTCAATTGATTTGATGGGATGTAATTGAGAATTTACAAATGCATTCAGCCCGTTGTCTGTTCCGAGCCATACAATGCCTTTTGAATCAATGAGTGTTGTGGTGATAATAGTGGAAGTCAGGCCTTCTTTCTTTGTAAAAGTATCAATATGATGCTGTGAATGTGCGCTAAATACAAATACACAAAGCAATAGAACTAAAGTCCTATGAATTAATGGTTGCATCAGATTCAAGTTAAATTCACCCTAAAAATACAAAAAAAGAGTGAAAGTACCAGCAGGACATCTGCTACAATATATCAACCCACCTAAACAAACGACGAATCAACTGATCTGCCGTGACCTTTGCAAAACACACTATTTTTGTCCTCCTGATCTCGCCAAAGGCGAGAGAAGGGTCTTTACATAGTTGAATTTCAGAACGTAAGTATTCTTCACTCCGTTCAGAAAGACAGTTTTAAGGGGTTTTGCAAGGTCTCAAATTACTCAATGAACTCACAAATTAAGGTCTGTTTGCTATCAATCTACCGTTAAAAATAGCCTTGGTCGCAGTCAATAAAAAACCCGATGACCCTTTAGTCACCGGGTTTATATTATGATATTGGGTAACTAATCTTCAATTACAATCTCATTAGTGATCTCGGCCACTTTATCCAGCATCGAAGTTACCCCGCAGTACCTGTCCTGAGAAAGATTAATTGCTTTTTCCAGTTTTGGCATTGGCAGATCCTTTCCACGAAAGATATACCTGATGTGGATTTTATGATAGTATTTTGGGTGTTCTTCAGTTAATTCACCGGCAATTTCCACATTAAAATAATCGGGTTTTACACGCATTTTTCCGAGGATTGAAATCACATCCATCCCGGTACAACCACCGAGTGAAACCAGTGTAAGTGGCTTTGGACGTGGCCCCTGGTTTTTACCTCCAACTTTTTCTACAGCATCAATTTTAATATTAAACCCGTTGACTTCGGCATCGAAAGCCATATCTCCCGACCATTTTACATTTACAGTTTCCATAGTTTTTCACGTTAATTTTTGCGCAAAAATAAGGTAATATTTTAATTATTGTTTTGACGCTGATCTTCGCAGAGAAACGCAAATCGCAAACCACATAGATCTGCGCACATCAGCGATCACCTGCGTCTAACAAACAAGCTTAATTGTCTTAGCATCAAGATGACTGAACAGCTCGGAATTATCTGTAATTAAAACCAAATGCACCCGGAACAATACCCGTTTCCATTTCTTCGATGAAAGTTCCACCGGCATCAAACCTGTAAACAATACCATTCTGCTGGTAATCCAGCGGATTAGAAGTATAGATATCGCCATTTGCAGGATCTACGCCCAGCGCCATAAAATAACGTCCGCTGTCTTGTTTGATAAAAGCAGCATCGGGCAGTTTGATGTCGTTTACTGACATCTTATAAACCCCATTGTTTAGAAAAAACACAGCGTCACCGGCGCCACTCAGTTTAAGTCCCGAAGGATTAAGTTCTGCTTCCGGAAAGAACAAAGTGTCGATGACATTGAAAGTGGCCGCATCAATCTTCCAGAGGCTGGGAATCTCAATATTGTCGTAACCACCGCTACACAAAACCCAAATATGGCTATTTTTATCAAGGACCATGCTGTTTGGTTCAATACCGACCGTTATTGAATCTATCATTGTATCGTGGCCCGCATCTATTACAAGCACCTTATTATTTGTAAGCGCCTGGCTAAACCCCGACCAGTGGGCCACAAACACATTCGATCCTGACATCACCATTTCTTCGGTAGAGCGGTTAACCGGAATTGAACCTGTTTTTTCATAAGTAGAAGGATTGACAATAGCAATATCATTGCTGTACAAATCCGAAACATAAGCCTTGTCATTACTGATCAGGAGCATGTTGCGCGGAGACGAGAGTCCGTTGATCGTCCCTTTGTGTTCGGCAGTCCACCGGTCCATCCCATAGATCAGCCCCGAGTTGTTGACAACGATGTATGCAAAGTCGCCGGCAATGGCCATACTTTGAGCAACATCGCCCAGGGGTGCGTTATTCACCGTTGTGAATAAATTGTCAAATTGCTTTCCGTCGGCGGGCTGGAAATAGGAAAGCGATGCATTTGCAGCATTAAAGCCGCCCTGGTTAATAATATACACCCCTTCTGACACAATGAATTTCTGAGGTGTACCTGATTCTTTTTTGCAAGCGGAAAAAAGAATGGAAACAACAATTGTGAGGTAAAGTAATTTTCTCATTTTTATTGGTTTAAGTTAAATTTAATCATCAATTCAAAATTTCTTCCCGGCATCGGCCTCCACATAACAGCCTGGTAATCCACGTCAAACAGGTTGTCCACTTTAAATCGTGCTTCAAGTCCAACCCTGTTGATTTGCCATTGTTTACCAATGGCCGCATCATTCAGCAAATAAGCAGGCAATGTATTACCAATGGTATTTTGTTCGCCAACATACCGGGTATTCCAGTTAACATAAAACGACCGGTAACTCCAGCGTACAAAACCGTTTCCGGT
>JAUXBM010000037.1 GCA_030619415.1 Chlorobiota bacterium | reverse complement strand
GTCTTTTAGCACGGGAAGTTGAGTAATATTATTGTTACGCATTATGGCAAGTGCATTAACCACTAATTCATCGTGTCCGATTGTTTGAGGATTTGCAGACATCGCATCGCTTGCTTTTAATGTCTGGTAATTTGGATACTTCTGAATCATTCTACGCAAATCGCCATCAGTAATTACTCCAACGAGATTACCATTTTCTATTACGGCAGTAGTTCCAAGTCTTTTGGAAGAAATCTCGATAATCACATTGTCCATCGTTTCATCGACATCAACTTGTGGTTTTTCGTTGTTTACCGAAAGATCTTCGACCCGCATAAACATCTTTTTACCGAGAGCCCCTCCCGGATGGAACTTCGCAAAATCAGCTGCTGTAAACCCTCTAAGTTCCAACAAGCTTATTGCCAGTGCGTCTCCCAATACCAATTGTGCAGTTGTACTCGTGGTAGGTGCAAGGTTATTTGGGCAGGCTTCTTTCGCAACCGTGGAATCAAGGATAAGGTCAGCCTGTTTTGCCAAATAGGAGGATGTATTTCCTACCAGCGCAATCAATGTATTAATGCGGGCTTTGAGCAGAGGAATCAAAATTTTAATCTCCGGTGTCTCTCCGCTTTTTGACAGAGCCACCACAATATCATCCTTTCTAACTAGCCCAAGATCGCCATGGATGGCATCAGCTGCGTGCATAAAAATTGCAGGTGTCCCTGTTGAGTTTAATGTAGCCACAATCTTTTGTGCAATGATTGCACTTTTACCAATGCCCGTAACTATCACACGTCCGCTTGAATGATATATTAATTCAACTGATTTTATAAAGTCCTCATTTACTGATTCCAGTAACCGAATAATAGCAGCATGTTCATTTTCAATTGCCTCAATGGCTGTCCGTTTTATTTTCTCCTGAATGCTCAAAACTTTTTTTTTAAAAGTTGTGTAAAAGAAATATTTTATTGTTATATTTGTGTAAGCTTCATTACTAGTGATGCAATTTCCTCTTTTTCAGAACTTAACGCGAGGTTTTATTGTAATATGTATGCAAAGATAAATTTTATCTATCTAAACAATGGGGAGTGCAAAAGATAAATATGGATTGGCAGATTTATTGAAATCCTTTTTTGGGTTTTCAAGTTTTAAAGGTACGCAAGAGCCCATCATTCACAGTTTGATGGAAAAGGAAGATACCTTCGTGGTAATGCCCACCGGTGGTGGCAAGTCGCTTTGCTACCAATTGCCGGCTTTGTTAAACGAGGGAACGGCAATCGTTGTGTCGCCTTTAATTGCCCTGATGAAAAACCAGGTTGATATGATTCGGAACTTTGGATCGCAAAGTGGCATTGCACATGTAATGAACTCATCCTTGTCGAAAGCAGAGCTCAACCAAGTGAAGGAAGATCTGTTGGCCAAGAAGACGAAGCTATTGTACATGGCTCCCGAGTCGTTAACTAAAAAAGATAACATTCAGTTCCTTCAGAAAATAAAAATCTCTTTTTATGCCATCGATGAGGCACATTGTATCTCAGAATGGGGCCATGATTTCAGGCCAGAGTACCGAAAATTAAGACCCATTATTGATGCAATTGGTCAAAAAGTTCCGGTTATTGCCCTTACAGCCACGGCAACACTGAAAGTTCAGGAGGATATATTAAAAAACCTGGAAATTCCTGATGCGATAGTATATAAATCATCTTTCGACAGGGAAAACCTTTATTATGAAGTCAGGCCAAAAGGCAAGACAGTTATAAAAGACATCATTAAATACATTAAGACACAACCTTCAAAATCGGGAATAGTTTATTGTTTATCCCGAAAAAAAGTTGAAGAACTTGCTGAAACACTTGTGGTTAATGGCATCCGTGCTTTGCCCTATCATGCAGGCCTGGATGCTGCCACCAGGCGCAATAACCAGGATATGTTTTTGATGGAAGATGTGGAGGTAATTGTCGCTACCATTGCTTTTGGCATGGGCATCGACAAACCGGATATCCGTTTCGTAATCCATCACGACATTCCTAAAAGCATCGAAGGATATTACCAGGAAACCGGCAGGGGCGGACGTGATGGAGGGGAAGGAAATTGTATTACTTTCTACAGTTACGATGACATTCAGAAGCTGGAAAAATTTATGAAAGACAAGCCTGTCGCCGAGCAGGAAATTGCCAAGGAATTATTATTTGAAACAGTAACTTATGCCGAATCATCGGTATGCCGTCATAAATTGTTGTTGCATTATTTTGGCGAATATTCCCCAAAAGAAAATTGTGGAGCATGCGATAACTGTTTGAACCCAAAAGAAAAATTCGAAGGCAAAAATGAAATGAAGTTGATGCTGCGGGCTGTTGAGCATACCAAGCAACAATTTAAAGCCAAAATAATTGCAGATGTGTTGTCGGGCAAAAAGAGTGGTGACGTCAAATCGATCAAGCTTGACAAGTCTGAATTTTTCAGTAAAGGCCAGGAACACGATTCTAAATATTGGAATACGGTTATCCGGCAAGGACTTATCCACAGACTTATCGAGAAGGAGATTGAGAATTACGGAATTCTCAAAATGACTGAAAAAGGAAGAGCGTTTATAAAAGCCCCATACAGCATCATGATCGCAAAAGACCACGATTATGAAAGCGATGAAGATGATTCAATCATTACAAAAAATGGCGGGCAAAAAACCAGTGGGGCCGATCCTGTTCTTTTCGCGATGTTGAAAGATCTCCGCAAAGAATTGTCGAGGGAAGAAAACCTGCCTCCTTTTGTGATATTCCAGGATCCGTCGCTGGAGGATATGGCGATTCAATACCCGATTAAAGCAGCAGAATTAACACAAATAATTGGAGTAGGCACAGGGAAAGCTACAAAATACGGAGAGCCTTTTCTTGAATTGATTAAAGAGTATGTTGAGGACAACGAAATTACGCGACCGAACGACATGGTAATTAAGTCGGTGGTTAACAAATCAGGATTAAAGGTGTATATCATCAAAAGCATCGACCGCAAATTACCCCTCAAAGATATCGCACATGGCAAGAACCTTTCGTTAAGTGAGATACTTTCTGAAATTGAGACGATTGTATCCTCGGGAACCCGACTTGACATCAATTACTATACCGACGAACATGTTGATGAATACCACCAGGAAGACATTTATGAATACTTTTCAGAGGCCGAAACTGATTCTATCGATGAGGCTTTGCTGGAGTTAGGCGAATCGGAATACACCGAAGAAGAAGTCAGGCTAATGCGCATTAAATACATGTCGGAAGTGGGTAACTGATCATGGGCAAGAATTTATTCCTCCTTTCATTCCTTATTTTTCTTATTTCATGCTACAATGAGAATAAACCGTTGGTTGAAGAACCTGATCCGCTTTTTTCGCAAAACGAAATGGTTGTTATTATGTCGGATGTTCAACTGGCAGAAGGCATTATCACACTTCAACGAAAAGAGAATAAAAAAAAAGGTGATGAGTATAATGATTCATTGTTTCAGGTTGTTTTTGATCATCATGGGATTACCCACGAACAATTAATTGAAAACATCGATTTTTATAATACGCAGCCTAAAGTGATGGAAAAAATTATGGAGAAAGTGCTTACTAAATTAAGTATGCAACAAACCGAAATTGAATTGAAGGCGGCCGAGTTGGATACGATCAAAAAAGCTGAACAGCAGAAAATTGACAACGAAAAAGAGGCCGAGAATGATTAGCCCGACTATTTTGTATAAATGGATTTCCGGGCTTCTTTATCAATGCCATCATCCAGAAAAAAATCTATCTCAAGTTTATTTGCGTTTATAAACAAGCCCGTACCTTCAGTACTATAAGGGCCTCCAAGAGATTGTTGATCGATAATGATATTATTTTTCACCACCAGTCCGGTGGCCTGACTACCTAAATCGGCAAAATTATCCAGGATAATTTCATTGTCATACCCCGGACGTTTTGTAATCTCAACAACATAATTCAATCGTGCCGGCTGATCGCTGACATTCCACTTGCCAAGAAATTTCTGAGTCTCATCAACTGGGGTTGCGCCACCTCCATCCTCCACAGTTGAACAAGAGAGAATCCCAAAAAATAAAAAAATGATTGCAATTCTTAACAACTTCATAATCATTCTGAAATTTGAAAACTTAGCGGGATACAACAAACCTGACCGTTTCGGAGGGTTGGTTATCGATCTGATATCTCAAAAAATAAAATCCATTTTCGAGATCACGAACATTGAGTTCAATCGAATTGTCCCCTTTATTTAATTGAGAAACAACAGACTCAGTTAATTTATTACCAACCAGATTATAAATATCCAATCTCAGCTTTGCTTCCCTATCCAGGTTTATTTTAAAAAATCCCTTTTGACGAATTGGAATTGGAAAGATGATCGCTTTATTGTTCAATGCTGTTTCCGGGACTCCAACAACAATTCCACCGACATTATAGACGGCATCAATAATATTTTCCTGGGTTGGTGGCCAAACAAACTGTTCAACAATTTGGTGATCGGGAGTAATGACGATAACAGTTGGATATGCTTGAATTTCATAATCAATATACACACCATCACCACCGCCTTGTAATCCACTAACGGAAGGTAGCGTTACACCATAGGTACTGTCGAAAGCAATAACCCCTGCGTTGTCATCTCCATAATTAATAGCAACAAAAAAAACATTGTTCCCGTTCGAACCAAATGTTTCGTAAGCCGCCTGAAAGTCGTCAGCATAATCCTGACACGGACCACAAGTCGTGGAAAAAAAATCAATCACGACAATTTTTTGTTCTTCATCAAGAAGTGGGAACAATTTAATTGTGAAGCCTTCAGGTGTTTTCACATGAAAATCTTTCGCTTCTGTAAGCGGTGTTTGGCCAGTTACTTCCAGCAATATGAAGGCAGCTAAAAAAAGAATAAAAAGATTTTTCATGACAAATTATTGCGATGCAAAAATAGCAATAACAATCAGATATAGGATATTCTTCATGGAACCTAAATAAATTAGCTCCGAAATCGTAATATTATCCATAATCGTATGTTGTTTTGAATGATTTTGCCAATGGTGTTTCTGGGGATAAAATTTTATAAAATATCACATATCTGATATACTGTTCGTTACAACGTTTTATGATGAATTATTGCGCTTTGGCATACCTATTGAATAGGTAGTTGGACTAGTGTTATGAATGATTCCGATACAAAGCAGGAAAAGAAGAAAATCAAAAGGCAAAAGTATTTTGAATGTGAACGTTGTGGATATGTTACAATCATTCGGGATTCTTATTGTCCTATTTGTGCCAAAGACGGAATTAAAGTAAAAATGAAATAGAATTCTTATGAAATTGAATGAACAATACTCCTTAAACGAAATTAAATCCAATGGGCTGGCAGAAAAGCCAATTAAAGACGTTGATGCCAAAATATTTACCATGGATAACAAAGTCTATTTTTTTGAGAATGTTGGTGATAAGCTGTACAGGTTATATACAGTAATTAACAAACGTTCGTTTTTCTTGTAATCTAACCAATATAATTTTTTACATCTGAACCTTATGGCTGTATAGTTATAAGGTTCTTTTTTTGCGCAATCAAAACATTGGCGGGATCACTTGATGAAGTTGGTTAAATAAAAAAAGCCGGCACTTAGCCAACTTTCTTTGTAGCGGGGGCCAGATTCGAACTGACGACCTGGCGTACGCCCGAGCTATCATTGCTCCTCGTTCAACCTGCCATCCTCATTTAGTATATGCATCTTTACCAGATACTGTTTTAACGCCACGCCGCCTTCTAATGTTTTTAAAAAATTCTCTCTCAGCAGAGCTTTCCGTTTGTCATCAAATTGTTCAACATGGATTATAATAAAGGGCTTTCGATGGGCCGTAGATTTACTGCCACCCGAATTGTGTTTGAAGAACCTCTTTTGAATATTCGAAGTGGAACCCTTGTAAAGTTTGTGGTCTTTTAAGGAGTAAAGTACATAAACAATATGCATACCTGTGGTATTGAAATGAAAAAGTCCCGCACGTGCAGGACTTTCTTTGTAGCGGGGGCCAGATTCGAACTGACGACCTTTGGGTTATGAGCCCAACGAGCTACCACTGCTCCACCCCGCAATATTTTTTTCTTCAATGAACACTTATTTAGAGCGGAATTATCCGCTTCCCTTTAAATAGGGCTGCAAAGATAATAATTTGTTTCTTTGTTGAATAATTTTTCATATATTTTTATGTCGCATAAAGCTGGATTTGTTAATATAATTGGATATCCTAATGTTGGTAAATCTACCTTAATGAACGCATTGGTAGGTGAAAAACTCTCAATCATCACCTCTAAAGCCCAGACTACCAGGCATCGCATTATGGGTATTGTAAATGGAGAAGGCTTCCAGATCGTTTATTCCGACACACCAGGAATTGTAAGGAATCCATCATATAAAATGCATGAGTACATGAATAAGTACATTGATTCTGCAATAACTGACGCAGATATCATTTTACTCATGACGGAAACTAAATTACAATTTGAGGAAACCGGTATCATCGAAAAACTGATCTCATCCGGAACTCCTGTTATTGTACTAATCAATAAAATTGACCTCTCTGATCAGGAAAAAGTGGCCAACGAAATTGTTTATTGGGAAACGAAACTACCTGGTGCCGAAGTCATACCGATATCCGCACTCGAATCTTTCAATATCACGAAAGTATTCGACACCATCATTGAAAAGCTTCCGGAAAGCCCTGCATATTATGATAAGGATGCGATTACAGATCGGTCCATGCGGTTCTTTGTCTCGGAGATCATCCGTGAGAAAATCCTGTTGAACTACAAAAAGGAAATACCATATATAGTGGAGGTGGCCATTGAAACTTACAAAGAAGAAAAAAAATTAATCAGGATAGCATCAATTATTTTTGTTAGCAGGGAAAGTCAGAAAGCAATCATGCTTGGCCACCAGGGAAATGCAATTAAAAAGACGGCCACCCAGGCGCGTAAAGATATTGAAGCGTTTGTTGGCAAAAAGGTTTTCCTGGAAACAACCATCAAGGTTAAAAAAGATTGGCGCGACAGCGAAAATATGCTCAGGCAATTTGGATATGATCATTAAATTTGCAATTATAACGTGAGACCTAAGACAGAAGACTTTAAACATCAGACTTTAAACAAAACCATGAGTAACACACTCGCAATAGTAGGCCGCCCAAATGTTGGTAAATCAACACTTTTCAATCGCCTGACACAAACCCAGGAAGCCATTGTTGAATCCATTAGTGGTGTAACCCGCGATCGCATTTACGGGAAAAGCGACTGGAATGGATATGAGTTTTCGGTAATTGACACCGGTGGTTATGTTCATGGTTCTGATGACACTTTTGAAGAAGCCATTCGCAAGCAGGTTTTATTTGCCATCGATGAATCAGAAGCCATTGTATTTGTTGTCGATGCCCGGGACGGAATAAGTCCACTTGACGAAGATGTTGCCGAATTACTCAGGAAATCAAAAAAGAATGTATTTATTGTTGCCAACAAAGTAGATTCACCAAGCTTAGGCGATCAAACCGGTGAATTTTACGCTTTGGGTTGCGGACAGGTATTCCCTGTTTCTGCTATCAATGGGAGTGGAACGGGCGAATTGCTCGATGAAATAGTAAAAGAATTCAAAAAAATTGAAGAAGATGATGATACCGATATCCCTAGGATTGCTGTTATAGGTCGTCCAAATGTTGGTAAATCGTCACTAATTAATACTCTACTCGGTGATGACAGGAATATAGTTACCCCAATAGCCGGTACCACGCGCGATTCCATTTATACACGCTATAAATCGTTTGGTCATGATTTTATGCTTGTTGATACTGCCGGGCTTCGGAAAAAAGGGAAAGTTTATGAAAATATCGAATTCTACTCTACGGTCAGGGCGATCCGTTCCATCGAAAGAGCGGATGTTTGCATTGTAATGATTGATGCGCAAAGCGGAATGGAAAAGCAAGATATTAATATCTTTCACCTCGCCGAAAAAAACAAAAAGGGTATTGTTATCGTGGTCAACAAATGGGATTTGGTGGATAAACAAACAAATACCCATCTTGAATTCGAAAAGCAGATCAGAGAAAAGATCGCTCCATTTTCTGACGTACCGATTGTTTTCACGTCTGTAAAGGATAAACAACGAATATTCAAGGCATTGGAACTTTCGGCCAAAGTATTTGAGAACAGAAGTTTAAGAATTCCCACATCACAATTAAACGACTACCTGCTTCCAATTATTGAAAATAATCCTGCACCGATGGCCTCGCGTGGCAGGTATGTTAAAATCAAATACATCATGCAACTCAAAACAGGCACCCCTCAATTTGTATTTTTTTGCAACCTGCCGGATGATGTAAAGGAAAATTACAGGCGTTTCCTCGAGAACAAAATAAGAGAGAAATATGACTTTACGGGCGTTCCCATTCAGTTGTTTTTCAGAAAAAAATAACTGGTGGATAGTGTCAGGATCGATAAATGGTTATGGGCTGTTCGTGTTTTTAAAACCCGGTCGCAAGCTTCTGATGCCTGCCGTGGCGGTAAAGTCAAAATTGATGGGCAAAATGTAAAACCATCAAGGGAGGTAAAGGTAGGAGAGGAAATCGAAATTAGCCTGGGTATTTTCAAAAAGAAACTACGCATTAAAAAAGCAATCAAGAACCGTGTTTCAGCCAAACTTGTGCCCGATCTTGCCGAAGACCGTACGCCTGTTGAAGAATATGAAAAAATGGAACTGATGCGTCAGCTGAATTCTGAAAAACGCAACAGGGGCACAGGAAGGCCAACCAAAAAGGAAAGAAGGGAGATCGGTAAGTTGAAAGATGACAATTATTAAATCCAAAATGCAAATGACCAAATATCAAAACGGAATACGCAAACTGAAAAGAACACGATACGTTCTTATTACAATCATAGCGCTGCAACTTGTATTTTCCTCCTGTACACGAAAGCCGGCTCAGTCGTTTAGTTTTGCATTTTACAATGTGGAAAATTTGTTCGATACCATCGATGATCCTCACATACGCGACAACAGTCATTTGCCCGACAGCGATATTCCATGGACCAGTGAAAGATACCGGCACAAACTCGATAACCTCAGCAAAGTAATGTCAGCCGTTGACACGGGAGGCTATCCAAGCCTGTTTGGTCTTTGCGAAGTAGAGAACATTGATGTTTTGCTTGACCTGATCAATCACCCGTCGATGAACAAAGCCGGTTACCGGATTCTTCATAAAGACAGCCCGGATGAAAGAGGCATCGATGTGGCCCTTCTCTATCAAGCCAATGTTTACGCTCCTGCTGAGACGCAATATATTCAGATAATTTTTCCGGATGACCCCAACAATAAAACACGCGACATCCTCTATTCGAAAGGTGTGGTTTATGGAAAAGACACGCTTCATATTTTTATTAATCACTGGGTATCGAGGTGGGGAGGCCAGGAGAAAACTGAGCCTCACAGGCGATTTATTGGCGCATTGCTTAAAACCGTCACCGATTCTATTTTTGCAGCTCAACCCAATGCAAACATCATTGTTTCAGGCGACCTGAACGACAATCCTGACGACTTGAGCATCGCTAAGGATTTAGGCGCTCAATCACCTGCAAAACCACTCAATAAGAATTCTCTGTATAATTTATCGTTGAATAAATTCGAACAAGGCGAAGGCAGTTTGTATTACAAGAGTTGGGATATGTTTGATCAGGTTATTGTTTCCTCTTCCATTCTTGATGGAAAAAATGGAATAAAGGTGGATTCTGAAGATCAGCTGGTCATTAAACACGATTGGATGCTTTATCATCTTGAAAAGGGTCCTGCCCGACCAAGCCGGACAGCAGCACGCAGTTACTACGGCGGTTACAGCGACCATTTACCCGTATTGATAAAGCTAACGAGTAAATAATAAAAATTAGTTTTTTATTGTTATGGAATCAGTGCGGACCTCATCTGGATTCATATAAACCTGGGTATCGGTCAATTCTCCTTCTTCGCTGAAAACTTTCCAGGTACCCGTTTTTTCGCCATTATTAAAAATGCCGACATATTTTACATTTCCATTTTCGTAATAGGCAATGGTCGTATCGTTTCGTTTACCGTTTTTAAAGTAACCTGTGTTTTTAAGGTTGCCATCGCGATAATAGCCTTTCCATTCTCCATCCCTGTTTCCATCTTTTATTGCACCTTCCTTGCTCAGACTTCCATCTTCAAAATATTCCTTCTCAAAAGTGTAATGACGCTTTCCATCTGCCTCATCATAGGTTCTTACAATTCGTGGTGAACCATTCGCATATGATTCAAGCACTTCTTC
>JAUXBM010000024.1 GCA_030619415.1 Chlorobiota bacterium | reverse complement strand
TAGTGAATGATAATCCGACGAATGGTAAGCTGAGAACAGAAATATCAACAAAACTTGAAGTCCTGGTCGGTACGCAACCTCATTTAAAAAAACTGATTTCAAATGGCCTTTCGTTGGCCGGTAAAGCAAATTGATTTCTCCAATATAGTTTTTCTAAATTTGCCTGTGCGAATAAAACTTACCCAACCACTTTTTTACTTGATTGGCGCCCTTATTTTAATAATTGACGCCCTTTACAATGGATATCCAATCATCTACCACGACCTTTCAACTTATGTCGCCAATGGTTTTGACCTTGAGACACCCATCGACAGACCAATAACCTATTGTCTTTTCGTCAGGGTATTTAGTTTAAATGGCTTGACTTTATGGACCGTGATTTTATCCCAGGCATACATTGTCTCCTTCCTGATTTTCAAATTAATGCGGAGTTTATTTAATGGAATTCATGTTGGAGTTATCCTATTAACCATAGCAGTTTTATCGATGTTTACAGGCTTATCGTGGACAGTAAGCCAGGTAATGCCTGATATTTTTACTTCACTCTCTGTTATTATCGTTTCTATACTTGCAATTGGTAATCCTTCTATTAAAGACAAGGTCCTGCTATATTTTCTTTTTTTATTATCTACTTCCATGCACCTTTCGCACATCAGTTTTAATGTTGCGCTGATTGTAACGCTTGTTATCATAAAATGGATCAGGATACTACCGGTAAATTCAACCTTAAGTTTCAAGTCGATGATATTTCTGATAATAGTAACAGGCATGGCTTTTACAACAATGTTATCAGCATCGGCAAAATCAAAACATGTATTCTTCATGGGAGCGATGGCCGAACATGGGATTTTAAAAGTTTTTCTCGATGATCATTGTCCGTCAGAAGAATACCAACTTTGTCTGTATAAAGATAAACTGCCCAAAAGGGCATTTCAATTTGTTTGGGATGATGAAAGTCCTGTCTACAAAATGGGTAGCTGGAAAGGGACAGAAAAGGAATTTAATACCATCATCTTCAGAACGCTGACCACTCCAAAATACATCCTGCTACACATTAAAGCTTCAATAATTGCCACCCTTGACCAACTCATCACGTTCAAAATAAACGATAGCAATGGCGTTTTTCTGGAAGGCACACTGCCCTACGACAGAATGGTTCGCTATATTCCAAGTGATTTGGAATTGTACCGTGCGTCGAAGCAAATGAACAATGAATTCGGATTTACAGATAGCTGGAATATTCTTTTCACCTTTGTAATAATAATCTCAGTTGTAGTGGTTATTTTTCTGCTGTTTAAAGGTGGAATTTTTATTGCAGAATTTACGTCTGTTCTACTCATTTTCAGTCTTGGTATTTTATTAAATGCCTGGGTATCGGGCACCTTTGCAAACGCCATCAACAGACTGGGTTGTAAAATGATATGGCTTTTACCCTTTCTTGCCATCATTGGTTTGATACAATTCTATCGATCGTCGAAAGAATCGAAAACAATTGAATGAACAGGCATTCCAAAAATATTGCTGATTACTACGATCAGACGCTAAACCATTACCAAAAATGGTGGAAACTGAACCAATCGTTAGCTGTTCACTATGGTTTATGGGATGAGGATACACGTAATTTCCAGGAAGCCTTAGTAAACACCAATCGGTTTATGATGGAGTTGGCAGACATTCAACCTCATGAGCGGATTCTTGATGCGGGCTGTGGTGTTGGTGGCTCCGCGTTTTATCTTGCCAAACAACGAAATGCTAAAGTTTCGGGAATAACCTTAAGCGAAAAACAATTTGAGTACGCCAGGCAAAAAAACGAAGAATTAGAACTTTCCCATCTTGTTGATTTTGGTCTTGAGGATTATACCAACACTTCTTTTCCTGATCATACTTTCGACACTATCTGGGCCATTGAAAGCCTTACTTCCGCGGTGAATAAAAAAAATTTTGCGAAAGAGGCCTTTCGGGTTCTGAAACCGGGTGGGAAGTTGGTCATCGCTGATTATTTCAGAAATGACAACAACAAGAAGGATCCAAATAATTGGATGAAAAAATGGGAAGACTGCTGGAGCCTGGCAGATATTATACACGAAAAACCCTACCTGAAAATATTTCAAAACGAAGGATTCCAACTTATTAAAAATGTGAATGTCACCAATAATATTGCGCCCTCATCTAAAATCATGTACCGTTCCTATTTAATGGGAGCTATCCCGTCAATAATCTACAACACATTTCACAATACAAGCCGATATGCCAAAACGCATTACCTGTCAGGAAAATATCAGTATAAAGCATTGAAGGAAGGTTTGTGGAATTATAAAGTTCTTCTTTTCGCAAAAAAGCAAAACAAAAATTAGTCCTCAACGGCCAATAATAATTTGAGGGCGTCGCTGGCGCGCCCAAATGCGATTAATTCCTGTGCACGCTTGTGCAAAAACACGATATCCGATTTAAGTTTGTCAACACTCATCCGAGAAACAAATTCCAGGATCATTTTTTCGGTTGGCAATTTTTCCAGATTACCAAGCTGACCTAAATCATTACCGGTGAGTATGCTACTCAGCCTGACGGCTTCAGGCAAACTATCCACTCCAATACCCAGTGTTGTTAAGGGTTTTGGTATATCAAATAATGCATCGCCGGAGGCCCGCACATAACAATTGCGTCCCATCCGGCCTACCAGGTCAATTTTGCTTTGATTAATAACGCCGTCATCATCCAGGATATTTTCATCGACATGGACATATATTATTTCACAAACAACAAGGTTTGCCGAGCCGCCTTTGCCACCGGTTTCAATAATCTCTCTTACTTTACATTCAAACTGCAGCGGTGATTCCTTTACACGGAAAGGTTTGATCTTTACACTTTCAATGGCTGTGAAACCAGCCTTTTCAAATTCATTTACACCTTTTGGATACTCAGTACTTGCCAGGCTCATTTGTTGTACCATCTCAAAAGTCACAGCATTCAGTACTACTTCGGGTACTTCTTTGAGGTTCTCAAGTGTATGCTTGGTGGTGTTATCCCTGCCACGGCGTGACGGCGAAAAAATTAAGGTGGAAGGATTTACACCGAAAGCATTGTAAAAGCTAAATGGTGAAAGGTTTGGGTTTCCCTCAGCATCAACTGTACTTGCAAAAGCAATGGGCCTGGGGGCTACCCCACCCAATAAAATTTTGTGGAGATCAACAGGAGAGATACTTTGCGGATCGATTTGTTTCATAATTTATTTTTAGATTAGTCTTGGCCAGTTGGCTGAATGGGAATGATGTACATTTCAATATATTGTTATCCGGAAAAACATTTCAAATATCTTGCGAATAATCTATCCTTATGTATTTATTTCATATTTCGCCCCGATGGGGCTACCGTTTGAATCATTTCTTTTTCTACAAATATTAAGCCTCTACGAGGCAAGGATTCATAGTCCCATCGGGACAATATATCTGTAGAACAAAGAGTTATATTTTTTTTAAGTGCCGTAGGCACGAAATAAAATATAATTCTTTTCCCTGACACCATAATTTCAATTATTTAGCAGGGAGCACTTTTACTATTACTTCCCCAAAGCCAACCCTTACACCATCTTTTTCGGTATGGCCACGCATAATTATTGCATCGTTATCGAGGATAAATTTACGCTCGCTGCCATCACTCAATTTTAGTGGTTTTGTTCCTTTCCACGATAATTCCAGCATCGACCCGTAAGAGTCAGGTGTTGGACCGGAAATGGTTCCTGATCCGTACATATCGCCAACATTGATGTTACAACCATTCACTGTTTGATGGGCAAGTTGCTGTGCCATATTCCAATACATATATTTGTAATTGGAATTGCTGACAATATTCTCCTCTCTTCCTTCGGGTTGAATGGAAACTTCGAGTTTGATGTCGATATTTTTATGACCTGTATATTTCAGATAATCAAGTACCGGTGGATCTTGCCTGGGCCCTTTTACCCTGAATGGTTCCAATGCATCTAATGTTACAATCCATGGCGAAACTACTGAGCCAAAACTTTTAGATAAGAATGGCCCGAGAGGGACATATTCCCATTTTTGGATATCACGGACTGACAGGTCATTGAAAAGCAACATTCCAAAAATAGCATCCTCAGCTTCAGCAGTTGTAATTCTTTCACCAAGTGCTGTTTTTTTACCGGCAATAAATGCCATTTCCAATTCAAAATCAAACAGGCGTGAAGGCCCGAAAACAGGAGCATCTGCATCGTCAGCTTTGGTTTGTCCTTTTGGACGATGGATATCAGTACCCGAAACAACAATGGATGAACTCCTGCCATGATAACCAACAGGAATATGCTTCCAGTTGGGTAATAACGCATTGGCAGGATCCCTAAACATGATGCCCACATTGGTCGCATGTTCGATGCTGGAATAAAAATCGGTGTAATCACCAACTTGCACAGGCAACATCATTTCTACCTCATCAACCGAGTACAAAGCCAACTTTAATGTTCCCTCATCATCTTTCAGATCATTGTTGTTGACATTAAATAAACCTGACAGTTTCTGCCTGACAGCTTGCCAAACCGGTTTTCCCAAAGAAATAAAATCATTAAGAACAGGTGCATAAAACACACTAAGATCATCCAGATCAAGATCATTCAAATATCCTGCATCGCAAAGAGCAGAAAGGTCGATTGCCATATTTCCTATCCTTGTTGCAGGTCTGGAATCTTTTCCTTTTGGACGAATGATACCAAAAGGTATATTTTGTATTGGGAAATCGCTGTTTCCTGGAACTTCGATCCAGGAAGACAATAATGGATCATTTGCTTTGATCATTGATACTTTAAGTTAATAGTTAATTGAGTTTTGTGTTTAATTAATGTCGACTGAAGACTGAAAACTACAAAGTTCCCCTGCTCTCCTGCTCTCTTTCGATTGACTCAAATAAAGCCTGGAAATTTCCTTTACCAAATGACTGTGCTCCTTTTCGCTGGATAATCTCAAAAAAGAAAGTTGGCCGGTCTTCAACAGGTTTTGTAAAAAGTTGAAGCAAATAACCCGAATCGTCACGGTCGATCAGAATTTTGTGCTTTTTCAATACATCGAGGTCTTCATCAATTTCCCCTACCCTTTCGGTAACTGTTCCATAATATGTATCAGGAACGTGAAGAAAATCCACTCCCCTGTCACGCAAAGCTGAGATTGTTTTTACAATATCATCAGTAGCTAAAGCCAAATGCTGTGGTCCCGGGCCACCATAAAAATCGAGGTATTCTTCTATCTGCGATTTCTTTTTGCCTTTGGCAGGTTCGTTAATGGGAAATTTAATCCACATATTGTCATTGGCCATCACCTTACTTTTCAAGGCCGTGTATTCTGTTGAAATATCTTTATCATCAAAAGAGATCAATTGTTCAAACCCGAAAACATGACTGTAGAAATTGGCAACCGTGTCCATTTCATTCCAGCCAACATTACCAACAATATGATCAACATAAAGCAAACCGGCATCTTCCGGTTGGTATTCCGGCTCCCATTTTATAAAACCAGGGAGAAAATCACCTTTATAATTTTTTCTTTCCACAAACATATGCACGGTATCGCCATACGTATGAATACCTGACATGACTACCTCGCCATTTTCATCTTTTGAGGCCTGGGGTTCCTTGTAAGGCTTGGCACCCCTCGCGACCGTTTCCTCAAATGCCTGTTTTGCATCATCAACCCAAAGTGCAATGACTTTCACGCCATCGCCATGCATTTTTTGGTGTTCTGCTACAGGCGAATCAGGTGTAAGCGCCGCGGTTAATACAAGAGTGATTTTGTCCTGCCTTACAACATAAGAAGCACGGTCTTTCAGTCCGGTTTCGAGTCCGGCATAAGCAAGCGGTTGAAACCCAAAAGCTGATTGATAAAAGTGAGCTGCCTGCTTGGCGTTGCCCACATAAAATTCTACATAGTCTGTTCCGTTAATTGGAAGTGATTTTGTCATTGAAATTAATTTTTGTTATTCGAAATTTATTTTTTTCTTTAGCCTTAATTATTCCTAAAACCTCACGCAAAGCCGTGAAGTCGCAAAGAATAAGTGATTTTATAAAATGTATGAGATATTCATTTTTTTAAGTAAAAAGTATAACAATCATTAAATTGTTTCAATTCAAACTTTTGCGTCTCGCGTCTTTGCGTGATTAATTTTTCAGCTTAGATAGTAGCTTAATGCAACCAGCTTTTAAAATATTCTTTATCCTCAATGCCAACTGCATCCTTTGTCAGTTTTAATGGTTTAAAAGTATCTACCATTACGGCATATTCCTGGGTATGTTTCTTACCAATGCTTTTCTCAATTGTACCGGGATGAGGTCCGTGCGGAATACCAATTGGATGAAGGGTAATTTGTCCGCGCTGAATATTGTTCCTGCTCATAAAATCGCCATCCACATAATAAAGGACTTCGTCGGCATCAACATTGCTGTGATGGTACGGCGCAGGAATGGCTTCAGGATGGTAATCGTACAATCTTGGGACAAATGCACAGGTTACAAATCCCGGGGTTTCAAAAGTCTGGTGAATTGGCGGTGGCTGATGGATGCGGCCGGTCATCGGCTCAAAATCATAAATTGAAAGTGCATACGGATATAAACATCCATCCCAGCCAATGGCATCAAATGGGTGGGTCTTGTAATGGTATGGATAGATTATATCCGAGCGTTTGATCTTCACCAAAAAATCCCCCTTTTCATCGTGCGTAACCAACTTTTCCGGAATCTTAATATCTCTTTCGTAAAAGGGTGAGTTTTCGAGCAACTGCCCTACTTTGTTCACATACCTTTTCGGGAAACTCAGTGGGTGGAATGATTCTGTGATAAACAGCCTGTTGTTTTCATCCTCGAAACTCAACTGGTAAACAGTTCCGCGGGGGATAACCACATGATCTCCTTTTACAAAGGGAAGCTCTCCATAAATTGTATGTAAAATACCGTTGCCCTCATGAACAAAGATCATCTCATCGGCCTGTGAATTTTTATAGAAATAATCGGTCATCGATTTTCGTGGTGCCGCTAAGCTTAAATAAACATCGCTATTAAATAACACCACTTTTCGACTTTCCAGATAATCATCCGTTGGCTGAACATCAAACCCGCGAAACGACCTGTTTTGCATATTATTAGCAACTGCAACTTCGGGAGCTACCGAATATGTATCATCAATTTTAAGTACCTGGGTAGGTGGGTACTGGTGGTATATAATGGAATAGATATTCGAAAAACCTTCAGTTGAAACTAATTCTTCGGCATATAAATCCCCATTTGGTTTCCGGAAAACTATGTGTCGTTTTGAAGGAATCTCTCCACGACGCTGGTAATGCGACATATTTAATTGGATTAAATTAAAATTGAGCGCAAAGATAAAAATATTGAGGCAGTTTCGAAAACGATTGCGAGAGGAAGTTGGAGGTCGGAGGTCAATCGGGGTTCGAGGTCTTTCGTCAATCTTGTAACAAAAATTATTTTATTGGTTGTTTCACACTATGATTGAGGAAGAGTAGAATTCAAGGAGATAGGTTCAATTTTTTATGCCTGCCTGGTGACATAAATATAGTGGGCACCCTGAACAACAATGCAAAGCATGCCTGGGACGCAAGGTGATGGACTTTATAAATTGACAAGTAATTTTCTCAGATCCTGTATTCCAACAACAGTAATCTTTGGCGAAAGACGATAAGATGTGTCGCCGGGAAATACAATTATCAATTTATGAAGTGCTAAATCGTTAATAGCAACATGCATTGACCGGGTTGTTTTCGGTGCATCAGTATATTTAATTTCAAAGCCAATTCGTTTATTGTTATGAAAAAGTAAAAGGTCAAGTTCAGCGCCACTGTATGTAGCCCAGAAATAAAAGTCGCGGTAGCCAGTTATGGTTATGATCTGTTCAATTACAAACCCTTCCCACGAAGAACCTAATTTAGGATGGGCAAGTATTAATTCATTATCCAATGAAAGTAAGGTATGCAAAATGCCACTGTCCTTTACATAAATCTTTGGAGATTTCACTTGTCGCTTTTTGAGGTTTTCAAACCAGGGTTGAATTTGTCTGACGACGTAGGCGCCATTGAGGATATCAAGGTATCTCCGGGTAGTTGGCTCTGAAACACCCAACGATCTGGCCAGTTCAGACCCGTTCCAAACTTGTCCATGATAATGTGCCAGCATCGTCCAGAATCTGCGGATTGCTGCGGAAGGTAAATTGATTCCTAGTTGTGGAATATCCCTTTCTAAAAAGGTGCGGATGAAATCATTCCGCCATGCATAGCTATTCGTGTTATTCTGCGCAAGGTATGACCTTGGAAATCCACCCCTAATCCAAAGATCTTTGTAATTGCTATCCGGTAGTTCATCCAAAACAAATCCTGACATATCCACAAAACTGATCCTTCCAGATAAAGTTTCCGAGGTATTTTTAATCAACCCAGGTGAAGCGCTGCCGAGGATCAGAAATCGACTTTGGCTCTCCGGTCGATCCACGAGTAACCGCAGAATTGGAAAAAGTTCAGGCATTCGCTGAATTTCATCAATGATGATCAGCCCTTTTAACGACTCCAGTGTTATTTTAGGTGCAGAAAATAACTGTTGATAATTCACCGGGTCTTCAAGGTCAAATATTGTTGCGGGTGATGATTGTGCTGCAATCTCAAGGCTAATTGTAGTCTTTCCACACTGTCTTGGTCCCAGAATAGCAGTGATGGGTGAGCGTTGAAGTGCAGAGTTAATGGCTTTTGTTAATCTATTTCTTTTTAGCATTAACCTTGAATATTAAAAGTTCAGCTTTTATTTTTCAAGCTAAAGTAAGATAAATAATTCTAAACGTCAAATTCTCATTTCGCTTTTCTTGTCTGAATATTTAAAGATCCAAACTATACTGCAAGGTTACACTTCTCATCGGTTCGGCTTTAAGTGGGCGCAACGAGTACCAACGATTGAAAACATTATCAGAAATGATGGCCACTTTATGGTATTCAAGGAACCGATAACTCAGACGCATATCAAAAATAATATTCCCGTTGTTGTGATTATTAAAGTATTTTCGGTACAAAATGGGCTGAATTGTCCCACCCGATTCTTTGGTCACATCCTCAAAATTAAAGATGGCCATATCGAGGTTTTCTATCTTACTAAAATACTTCATACTCACCCCATAACTAAACGATCGATAATTAATTTCTATGTCCATCTTAAGCGAATGGACAAAGCGATATTTAAGGATATTTCTGCTCGGGTCAACGCTGGTTGTTTCGTAACTAAAATCTTTGGCTCCCCCCGGGTTATAGTCTTTTGCAAAAACATAATTGGGTTGTAAAGTAATTGGCATCACATAAGTATATCCCAATAATAAATTAATTTCCCAGCCCTGTGCAAATTTCGACTGTCCTGTAACCGAAATATCAATGCCTGTTACCTGTGAGGTACCCGTATTCACAAATTTAAATCCTGCCAAAGCAAAAGTGTATGTTGAATCCCAAAAACCAAAAAGGTATTCGATGGTGTTGTGATACTCCTGGTAAAAGACAGCGATATCGAAATAACCATAAAATTTACTGAACTTAATTCCTTGCTTTAATCCAACTTCTGCATTCCAGCTTTCCTCCGAAATCAAATCAGGGTTATCAAAAACGCCAATGCTTCCGACTGTTGTTTTTATGTATCGCTCTGTAATTGTCGGGAAGCGGTACCCCTGCCCTACTGAAGCCCTGAGGTATGTTTCCTGCCTGAGTTTGATAGAAGTTCCTATCCTGAAAATCGGTTTGGTTTCCCTAATTGAATCATTCAAACGAAAGTGCTCAATTCGCATTCCTGCCGACAAATTAAGTGCATTGCCAAATTTCTTTTCTAACTCCATATATGCAGATAAATTCCACATCCAGTTATGCTCCGAGCCGGAAGCCTCATATAAACTGGCATGCGAATCTGTATAATTGCTCGAAACCCCGGTCAGAAAATCAAGATTGCCAAGGTTTTTAAAAGTCTTACTGAATTGATAGACATTGTAAATCATCAACACCCGGTTTGACTGATTGGCTATGGCATCTGCATTGTTGTAAAATATTCGTGATGCAAAGTAATGCTTATTGCCACGATTTGTATAAAGGTTGAAATAAGGGTCGAGGTAGAAGGTTAATGTTTTCGCCAATAAAACAGCCCCCGGATAAGCCCTGTAGAAATTGGTTGTATCGTCGAGCCAGGCAAGGGCATTGCTGGTTTTCTTATACATAATGTTTCCATTCAAACCGAAATTCAGACCTTTGACAGTTTTTGACCGCCGCCTGATATTAAAGTTGAACCGGGCTTTCCGGTTGATCATATCATCATCACTTAAATCAGGCCCCGGGTTATCCACATATGGCCCGGGTTTTGGTGCGCCAATATAACTGCGGTCAGTCATTACAACCGCGCCGACAACAAGGTCAGTATGCCCATCACCGAGTTGCCTGGTGTGTAAAAAGCTGGCCCCGCCAATATAATTCACACCATTCCACCATTTTGTGCCTGGCAGGCGTGGTGCTGTAAACAATCCGCCCCAGGCCCTGACTTTCGTTAAGGGTTTAATTCCCGGGTAGTTGGTACGAATATAAATTGCCCCGCTCAGTGCCGCAGAGCCTGACAACACAGATGATGCTCCTTTCACAACTTCTATCTGTTTGATGTTTTCAACGGGTATCAACGACCAGTCAGGTTTACCGGCATCACCTGCAATTATTGGAAGGTCATCGATAAAAACAGCCACTTTACTGCCTACTCCAAAAGTAAAACCACTTCCTCCCCTAATTTGAGGTTCCTGGTCTAAAATTGTTACCCCCGGTGTCAAATCCAGTATTGTTTCAACTGATCGTGTATTTTTCGCATCAATAATTCGCGGTTGCATTACCTCGATTGATACCGTTTGATCTTCCAGCTTTTTATCGAACTTACCGGCACGAACAACAACTTCATCAAATTGCGTGCTGAAAGGATCCAGTTTTATTTCCATGAAAATTGTGGAATCCGCTTTTATGGTTACCGGTAGGTTAATGGTTTTCATCCCGGTAAACGAAATGGTAAAAATATAATCTCCCGGTAATGCAGATATGCTGAAATAACCATTGATATCAGTTACTCCACCAACTGACATCTCTTTCTTCACATAAACGTTGGATCCAACCAGAGACTCCCCGAATTCATTGTCGATGATCCTACCCGAAAATATTCCATGCTGCGCACTTAGCTGCACAATTAAAAGTAAACCTGAAAGCAACAAAAGAATTCGGGGTAAAAGCTTCATCGATTAGCTATTACAATATTTCAACAGACTC
>JAUXBM010000048.1 GCA_030619415.1 Chlorobiota bacterium | reverse complement strand
TTGGCGTCAGGATAAAAACGATGATCAGGTTGCATTTCCATTTGAGCCGACATATAGAGCCTTTGCAAACTGTCAATCTGATGGTTGAGGTTTGTCAGTTTTGGTTTTATTTGTTCAAGGTATAATGTATTGAATTCAATGTACATGTTAAAAGCAGGATCTTTGTCTATCTTTTTGTGGTGACCTGCCTTGTATTTCTCCAGAAACGTATTTAGATCAGTTTCTTTATTGAACATGGTTTTCTTGAAAACATCCTGGGTGTAGGCAGCATAATCACCTCCATATTTAGAATGGATGGTCGAGAAAAATTCAGGCTTAAATTCCTGATCGATTTGGTGATCGTAAATTTTTAATAAGGCTTCCATTACCTCTTCATCAATCGGCTGATAGTAATCTTTAAAAAAAGCAGCCAGGCGGGGCTTGAGTTTATTGATTTCACCCGAAATGAGCGAATCATCCGTTTTTTTGTTGCGACTAAGCGTGGCAAGCTTTTTAAAATTACCGGCGAATCTTACCAGTTCAATGGCCAATCCTGCTTCACTATAATAATCTTTTGCTACATTTAATGGGGTAAGCTCAGCGTAAACTTTTTTAAATTCAGGAAGTAGGTTCCCTAATTTTGATTTTAATTCAGGTGTTGAGTTGACCCATTCGCTAAACGCCTTTTCGTAAGTTTCTTTTTTTCCGATCCCATTCATTCGCTGAACACCTCCACTTTCACCGATCATCTTCTTCCACCGGTTGCTTGCGCGGGCATGTTTGGTGGCATATTGAATGCGAACCTTTGGATCGCTGTTTGAATATTTCGTAAAAATATCAAGCCTGGTTTCGCGCAGTTTAATAACCTCAGGGTTTTGAACTTCCGTAATCATTTCGATGGCATAGCTAGGCAGGTATTCATTTGTTCGTGCGGGATAACCAAAAACGAAGGTAAAATCATCCTGTTCAACCCCTTCAATCGAAATTGGGAAATGATACTTTGGCGTGTAAGGTACGTTGTCAGTTGAATAATCAGCAGGCTTACCATCGGGTCCAACGTAAATTCGGAACAGTGAAAAATCGCCGGTATGACGGGGCCACATCCAATTATCAGTATCTCCACCAAATTTGCCAATGTTTGAGGGGGGAGCCCCTACCAACCTGATATCCCTGAACACTTCGACAATGATCATATAATAGGCATTTCCTTTAAAAAATGCTTTGATGTATGCTTTGTATTCAGATTCTTTTTCGAAATCATCAACAACTTTTTTCGCATTTGAGTGCATCAAATTGTTGCGGTCTGATTCGCTCATTTTATCATTAACCCCTTCAAGCACCTCATCGGTAACTTCTATCATGTTAACCATCATGGTTGCCGTTAATCCCGGGTTAGGCAATTCCTCCTTTTGCGACATCGCCCAGAAACCATCTGTCAGGTAATTGTGTTCAAGACTGCTGTGTTTTTGAATTTGCCCGAAACCGCAATGGTGGTTTGTTAGCAACAGGCCCTGGTTTGAAATAATGTCCCCCGTACAGCCACGACCAAACAAAACAATGGCATCCTTCATACTTGATTTGTTGATCGAATAAATGTCATCGGCAGAAATTTTCATACCCATTGCCTGCATTTCTTTTTCGTTCAGTTGTTCGAGGAGCATGGGTATCCACATTCCTTCACCGGCAATTGCAAAAAAACGGGTAAAAATTATTATGGTAAAAGTGATTGTAAATGCTTTGAATTTCATGATTAAGTGGTTTGATATGAAGTGGTAAAAATATTGAAAAATCAGTCTTGAATTCACAATGCTGAAAAGTTGAAAGATGCAGGCGTTTAAAACGAGAAATTCCCCACTTCAATCTCCAACCCATCTTCAAACCTGATCATCGCATTGATTATTCTTGCTTTCTTAAAATATTTCAGGTCATCCAATCGGATGTCAGCCGTTTTTATTGCTTCCTGGTCCAATAACTTTGAACGTTGCGTTCCCTTCAGCAATGGCTTCGAAGGTGTGATCCATTCTTTCCCATTAAAGAATAAAATATTGGCAAACCATGTGTCGGTGATCAAACCATTTTTGACGATTAAAATATCATCACAAGCTCCTCTTTGCCGATACAGATGGTTAAGCTGATTGCGGTCAAGGTATTTGTGGTTGTATTCAATTTGATCATCAACAATAATTTTTAGAGTGCGGATTTTGGGAAGCTGATAGGGAATGAATTCTATTTTTTCGATTTGTTTTGAATAAATGATCCGGCATTTGAAAACACCATCGGGCTCTTTCAGATTTGTAATCTGAAAGCCAGGGGATATGGGATTTTTTATCCTGGTTATAGCAGATTGCAAATCTGCATCATTTTGCGTCCGGATTGCAAATCCGGACGAGCGCTTAAGTATATTTACAAGATCAATTTCATCCTCATTCCCGAACAATTCCTTTCGTGAATTATTCATCCGTTTCTGATGATAGGACAGGTTGCTGAACCGGCCATTTTCAAAACGAATGGTTTCAAGTAATTGCATGCTTCAAAATTAATAACTTAAACAGGGATGTAAATTTTGTCGATCAGTTCCTGGTATTCTTCTTCACAGTTACTCTTGGCAGTAATTCCACCTCCACTTTTGTAAACCAATCCATCCCGGGTTTTTTCAATAAACCGGATCATTACACCGCTATCGATTTTGTCGCCATCAAATATTCCAAAAACACCGGTGTAATATCCACGATCGTATTGTTCAGCCTCTTTTATAATTTCAATCGTTTTTTGTTTGGGCGCACCCGAAATTGACCCGGCCGGCAACATATTATAAATGATATTACCAAGGTTTTCTTTATAATCTTCAGGCAAATCGCCACTTATTTCCGAACTCATCTGCAGCAGCTCTTTTCGATTTGTTTTAATGCGATCGATGTATTGGAACCGGTCAACTTTTACATTTTTCGCCACCATGCTCAAGTCATTCCTGATCAAATCAACGATGGTAAAATGTTCAGCCAGCTCTTTTTTATTTTTTATTAATCGATTTTTTGCATTTGGAAGATTGGCATCCATCGTTCCTTTCATCGGGTATGAACTGATCTTTCGACCATTAATTTTAATAAAAGTTTCCGGTGAAAAAACGACAAATTGATTTTTAAACCAGAGTTTGTATTTCGCCTGACTCAGGAAGAAAATCTCTTTTAAGCTATAATTGGTTTCGATCCTGCTGGGCATGGTAAGGTTGAGTAAAAATGAATTGCCGTAACTGATATCTTGCTGAACCAGTTCAAAAGCTTTTTCGTATCGTTTTTTAGAAACCGGAAATGAGGTGAATTCTAGGGTTTTCTCCGCCGATGGAAAAGGGGTGCAGTTTGTCCTGCCATTCAAATTATAAAGCACACAATTGTCATCGACATCACTCAAAGGACAGACCCACGGATTTTTAAGGTGGAAATCGAGTACAAAAAGAAAAGGTACCCGTTTTTGGCTAAGTTGATTTATTTTTTTGATGATGGGAGTTTCCACTGTGCCTGATTGCATGGGCGAAAATACCATTTTCCTTGTTCTATTATTTTAGATATTATTTTGTTCTCCTTTATTTTCGCCTGCTTGTTTTAACGCCACTTAACAAATCTTACAAACTCTTAAGATTGCTTAACTTCTGTTAACAAGAATTTTATATTGCTTTGATAGAGAATAGTTCAGGCACTTCTTAATGGTAAATTATTTTTTATCCATCAAAATATAAAAGATGAAAACGAACACGCTCTTTTTTCTTTTGTTGCTTTTCGCAGCAAATCCTTTTTTGATCCTTGCCCAGGGCTTGCCCGGTGTTGATCAATCGAATCATCGTAAAGCACAATTAAATACCGATCCACAAAAAGGCAAGTTCCACATTGCTATTCAGGATTTTAGCTTTGGTGCAGTTTCGAACCGTTTAACAATCAGCAGTTTTAGCCTACGGGCCGGTTTACCATCAGGCCAATAGTAGGGGTTTCTTTTTCATTTTAAAATAGCACGGACTTTAGCCGTATTTTTGTTGAAAACCAAAAAAATTGAAACTCCTGATTATTGACAATTACGACTCGTTTGTTTTCAATCTTGTTCAACTGGTTGAACAATCAGGCGTTTCTGATTACCTGATCAGGAAGAATGACAATATTCTTTCTTTAAACCAAAATGATTTTGACAAGGTATTGATCTCTCCGGGACCCGGTCTTACCATGGAAGCGGGGCAATTGTTGGGTTTTATCCAGAAGTTTTATCGTACAAAGCCTATGCTGGGTGTTTGTCTCGGTCACGTGGCAATTGCTGAATTATTTGGAGCAAAGCTGGTACAAATGCCTGAACCATGGCACGGTATCCAGGGGCCGGGAATTGTGATTAAGGATGATAGATTGTTTCATGGCTTGCCTTCCGAATTCAAAATTGGCCATTACCATTCATGGATTTTAGAAGAAAAAAGTCTTCCAGCAGAAATTGAAATTACTATGATAGATGATAACGGACTGATCATGGCCATCAAGCACAAAGAATATGATCTTGTAGGTCTCCAGTTTCATCCCGAGTCGATAATGACTGAGCATGGGTTAGAGATGATGGGGAATTGGCTGGAAACCTGATACTGGCAACCGGCGGCTGGTTCCTGGATTATAGCTCCACTGCGATTCGAGTTAATCAATTGTCATTCAATTGCAGGCTTTGTTCCTGGCTCTTGACTTTTTTGTCTTAGGTCTAAGGTCTTGCTTCTCAGGTCTATTTCATCGCTATCGTCTCAATTTCAACCATTACACCAAGCGGAAGTCCCTTAACAGCATAAGCTGCACGTGCAGGTGGATTTTCAGCATAAAATTTTCCATACACTGCATTCATATCGGCAAAGTTGGCCATATCGCTGAGCAGGCAGGTAGATTTTACCACATCCGCAAATGCATAACCGGCTTCTTTTAAAATGACATCGATATTCTTCATCACCTGCTCGGTTTGCCCTGTTATTCCTCCATCTGCAATTTTTCCCGTTTCAGGGTTTACAGGAATTTGTCCCGAAATAAATAACATGCCATTGGCTTCAATAGCCTGGCTGTAAGGGCCGATAGCTGCCGGTGCACCGGCTGTGAAAATTACTTTTTTCATTTGTGTTTCTTTTTATCAAAAGTACGAATTCAATTTACTTGTGCTGATTTGAGAATGAGTAATACCAAATTAACCCCAAAATGACGCATATAAATCGTTTATTTTCCACTGTATTGGCGTTAAAAAAATGTTCCGTAGCGCTGCTATGCAAAAATTTTTTGCCTAAATACAGCGAAAAACATTCCAATTTCTTTATACATCATTTTGGGATCAAATTGGTATAAATGTTTGAAGCGTGGGGAATTTGTAATTCCATCCATCCAATTTTCCACTTTTCCAAAACCAAATCTTCCCTATATTTACAAATCATTCAAAAATGACTTGTTAATGTACAATCCCCCTGATTATTACCTTGTTGATGATCTTTTAACAGATGAGCAAAAAATTATTCGTTCTGCGATTAGAGAATGGGTCGATCGTTCGGTAAAACCAATTATCGAAGAACATGCCCACAACCATACTTTTCCGAAGCACCTGATAAAAGAAATGGGAGAGATCGGCGCATTCGGTCCGTTCATCCCCGAAAAATATGGTGGCTCCGGGCTTGACCAGGTCTCTTACGGTTTGATCATGACGGAACTGGAACGGGGTGATTCGGCCATCCGGTCAACTGCTTCGGTTCAGACTTCATTGGTGATGTACCCGATTTATACTTTTGGATCGGGAGACCAGCGAATGAAATATTTACCCAAACTGGCGAGTGGAGAATGGGTTGGTGCTTTTGGCCTCACCGAACCCAACCATGGCTCCGATCCGGGCGGCATGCTCACAAGGTTTGAAGACAAGGGCGATTATTATTTGTTGAATGGTGCTAAAATGTGGATTACCAACTCCCCAATTGCTGATGTCTCAGTTGTGTGGGCAAAAGACGAAAATGGGAAGGTTCGTGGGTTGCTCGTTGAAAAAGGAATGGAAGGTTTTACTGCACCGGAAACCCGCAACAAATGGTCGCTGAGGGCATCTTTAACAGGCGAGCTTGTTTTTGACAATGTTAAAGTTCCGAAAGAAAATCTGCTGCCAAATGTGAAAGGGTTGAAGGGGCCACTGATGTGTTTGAACTCTGCCCGGTATGGCATTGCCTGGGGAGTTTTAGGAGCTGCCATGGATTGTTACGATGCTGCTTTGAGGTATTCACTCGAAAGAAAACAATTCAATAAACCGATTGCTTCATTCCAGTTGCAACAGAAAAAACTGGCGGAAATTCTCACGGAGATTACGAAAGCACAATTATTGGTTTGGAGATTGGGAACCTTACGAAATGAAGACAAGGCAACTCCCGCACAAATTTCTATGGCCAAACGAAACAATGTGGAAATGGCTTTAAAAGTAGCCCGCGATAGCCGACAAATTTTAGGTGCGATGGGAATCACCGGCGACTTCCCAATGATGCGTCACATGATGAATCTTGAATCTGTGATTACTTATGAGGGAACGCATGATATTCACTTGCTGATAACGGGAATGGATATTACGGGGATTGCTGCGTTTTAGGAATTATAAATTATCCCGCCAGTCACTTTTCCGGTTCAATTTAAGGTCTTGCAGAATGGATGCTTTTACATTGATTGAAAAGTTCCAGCTTTTTTGGATGCCAAGCGGTATCCAGCTGAAACGCATTTCCCAGCAGTGCAGGTCGCGATAAACATTGATGGAGGTATAGGATAACTTGTTCGTATTGAAATCCCATCCTGAGGTCAATGTAAATTTCCACTTTGGTGTGATGTTGATTTGACCATTGAACCCCAATGTTTGAGTTACCTTGCTTACAACAGTCCGCTCACCTGTCACATAGCTTTCAGCCAGCCGGTATTGGAAAGTATAGTTGAAGCTCAATGACCAGGGGATATTCCAGTCGACATAATCATCAGGGTTTTTTTCAATTTCAGTCCATTCATCCTCGGTAGCTTCTTTGGGTTTTTCTTTTTTCTTTATGTCTTTATCACCAAGTTTATAGCTAAAACTCAGGCCCCAGAGCGTGCTTTTCATCCGCACCAACCGGTTATTCGCCACCCATTCAAATTTGTTTATCCGGCGGCCCGAGGCATCAGCCATATACGGATCCCAAACTGAAGCGTAATTGACCGAAAGGTTTTTCCAAATCCTGGTTCTTCCTCTAATGTTGATGGTGGAAAGGTTCATGGAATCCCTGGCAAAATCATAACTCCCCGAAATGGTAAAATTATCGATCAGGACTATTTTCTTCATACCTGTAATGGTATCTTTCCTCGATCGCACTTTAATTTCAAGGTTGTTATCAAGGCTAAAGGTAATGGCTCCAGATTTCTGTCCGGGCGGCCCCCTATAAATTGAACTAAACTGAGGATTGTCATAGTAAGAATATTTTACCTCGTTTCCATCTGCGTCGATGTAGGTTCCGTAATTACCCCAAAATGGATCGCTAAAATCGGGTGTGTACGAAAACCCTACACTTGGTGTAAAAACGTGCCTGATTGCACGAAGTGGGCCTTTTTTGTAACGTACTATTCCGTAAAGTTTTGTTGAAAGCGAGGTGCTTATTGAAAAATCGAATGAATTGCTAAACCCGTTTATGGTATCGGTTTTAAGACCTGGTAAAATTGTATCGTTTCCATCATATACAGTATCAGCCAAATAATGTTGCCGAACTGACCGGCTATACATCCTGTCGGTAATATTAATGCTGTTGCTGAGCGTAAAATGTTTAAGTACCCTGAGTGGTAAGCTGATGGGTATTTTGTGAATGGCGCCATTTTTCATATCTCGTTCCAGGGTGCCTGGCTCAAACAACAGCGTATCGAAGGTACTTACGGTATTCTTGGCATTCATTGTATAGTTGATCGCAAGGTCTTCGTAAAATCTCTTTTTTCCTCCACTTCTTCGCAAAGGATAAAACCGGTTGACCGTGAAGGTTAACTCTGGTAAACTCAGGTTAACCGCGTGCGTTTTTGTGTTTTGCCGGTAATTAGAGCTGATGGTTAAAAAATATTTCCCGGCCCAGTTGGTCTGGTATGAAACACTCGACTGAAATTCATTTTTTAGATAGTCTTGTGTGCTGGAAGGGTTAAACCTTTGATAATTAGAAGTCATGATATTTACACTGGCCTGAAACGAACTTCTTGGCCTGGCTTTTGGATCTTGCCTGTGCGACCATTGAATACGGAATGATCTGTCTTTAACGTAATCAGGCGACTCCTTTGTTCCAATTACAATATCACCAAAACCCAGGGTTATCCCTCCACTGTATTTATATCTTTTCGAGTACCTGAAACGGGGCTTAATATTCCAGCTACCACGGCTGTATATATCCCCCAATACCTGAAAGTCCATATAATCATTAATTGCCCAATAGTAACCACCGTTTTCGAGGAAAAAACCCCTGTTGGCCGACTCTCCATAACTTGGTATAACAATGCCTGATTTTTTTCCTTTGTTGTTTGGAAAAATACCGAATGGTAAAGCCAGGATAGTAGGAACGCCCTCTATTTCCATGTAGGCTGGGCCTGTTACGATCTTGTTGTCAGGGATTACCCTGGCCTTTTTAAACCGGAAACCAAAGTGAGGATTCTCTTCGAGATTACAGGTGGTGTAATATCCATGGAGGACATTCACCGTATTATCGTCCATCTTTTTCACTCTTTCCCCATGCAGAAAACCCTGGTCATCCTCGGTTAATACATGTAAAACCATCCCCTTTCTTGTGATAAAATTGTATGAAATTTCTTTGGCTTTAAAGGTTTGATCGCCCTCACTAAACACAGGATTACCTACTATTTTACCTGTTGAATCTTCCATGCCCCTGGCCAATACCGTATTCGTTTTAAAATCGATTTCAATGTATTTTGCCTTCAGCGTGATATCCTGGTATTTAATTTCCGAATTGCCGTATAAGTAAACTTTTCTTTCGGCCATATCCTGAACAATAGAGTCGGTGGCAACCCGCGATATCAATGCTTCAATTGTAGAGCGGTCTATTACCGGCTGAATAACACCGGTATCCTGGCGATTGCTTTGAAAAATTGTAGTGTCGGGATCTGGGGTGTTTTCAGAAATAAGTGTGTCGGCAGAAATAACCAGGGAATCTGGCTGGATGGTATAGCGGTTGTACAATGAATCGGCCCTGAGGTCGTTCAGAAATAGGGCTATAAATAATAACCAGAACCATGTTAACAAAATACCGAATAACCGACCGTTGGGCAAAATCGTTTGATTTACTTTTGTTTTAACGGAAAACAGTGTTTCTAATTGCAAATATAATTC
>JAUXBM010000055.1 GCA_030619415.1 Chlorobiota bacterium | reverse complement strand
CATGCCGATATTGCTGTACAGGTTTGATTCCATCGCCAATAAATTATGGGCATTTGTTATTTCAAGGCCTTTGTTATACATGTTTAAAGAAGAGGGATAATCGCCGCGAAGTTTATGAGAAATCCCCATGTTTTTACAGGCTGTCGCTTGTAAGTCTGGATTATTATATTCGATAGCTTCTTTCCTTAAAAGATCAGCAAGTATAAAACCGGAATCAGGATTTTGGAATAATATTTTCCAGGATAAATCTTTAAGTGCAGTTAGTCTGTTGTCGTCATCAAGGGATGTATCGTTATAAGCTGTCCACAAACTATCAGTTTCCTGCGCATTCAAATTTTTATACACGATTGTACTTAAAACTAGGAAAACCAGGAGACTATTAAATAAAACAGACTTTAGAAGTCTCAAAAAAACTATGCTCATCAGGATAAATTCAGCTTACAAATTTACAATTACAACTATTCATATTGAGTCGTCAACCTAATATATTATGTCTCAAAAATTGCATATAAAAATATTGAATGCATTAAAGATAACAAAAAAGGAAAAGACCCCTGAAAGGATTTCAGAGGTCTTTTAAAAACAAATATAATAGGAGTGGTTTACCTGGGAAAGTTTCTCATTTATTTATCCTGCTATCTCCAACCAATTAATATCTTTTTACAGCTCATTCAGCAATGATTTAATCTAAATAACTTATGTAAAAGTATCTGGTTGTTGCGTCCTGTGCTAACAGTCACGTTTCAAATATTAATAGTGACGTTACATTTTCCGAATTATTTGAATATTCAGGGCTTTCAGACGACAATGGGCCGTAACAATCGCAAGGCCACCTACCGGAATTATGAAGGCTATGATTTCAGGTTTTCCTGTATGCGCTGCAAGAGTTCATCCCGCTGAAATGGTTTAGGAATGTATGCATTCATGCCCGCTTCAAAACATTTTTCCACCTCACTTTTCATAATATTGGCGGTCATAGCTATGATGGGTATTTTTCTTTTTTGGTTGTCCATTTTACGAATTGCCCTGGTTGCATCATACCCATTCATAACAGGCATTTGGACGTCCATTAAAATAATATCATAATCATTCTGATCAATCATCTCTAATGCGATTTCCCCATTTCCTGCAACATCCACTCTAACTTCTTTTAAGCTGTCTTCAAGTTCTTCTTTGGCCACCATCACATTAAATTCGTTGTCTTCAACAAGAAGGATTTTAATGCCGATGGCCTGATCAGTATCGACTAGTTTTTTCTTAATAGCCTTTTTCGCCTTCTTATCAGAGACATTTATCTCATAAGGGATCTCAAAGTAAAAGGTGGTCCCCAATCCAGGCTGACTGTCGACTGTTATTTTGCCGCCCTGCAATTCGAGCATTTGCCGCATAATTACCAATTCAAGCCCACTTTGGTTAAAACTCTTTTTATCAAACGAAACTTCGCCAATAAAGCTGTTAAAAATTTTATCGTGTAATTCTTTATTTATACCGATGCCTGTATCTTTTACCGTAAAACCCAGGATGGCTACTTTTTCTGTTGTCCCGATAAGTTTACAAGCCACATCAATCCTTCCCTTATTTGTATATTCGATTGCATTTCTGCAAAGATTAATAAGTATTTGCTGCAACATATATTGATCGCCAAGCAGCATTTTAGGTATCTTATCATCGTAATAAAAAGAAAAAATATTTTTTTTGAGTTTTGCAGAAGGGTTTAGATCTGTCTTTACCTTGTCGAATGTTTCGCTTACCCGAAAAGGAGTTTTTTCAAATTCATACTTTCCTGATTCAAGTTTCGATAAGTCAAGGATATCATTTATTAACACAAGCAAATGCCTGGCCGAAATATTGATGGCGTCAAGGTATTTCTCCTGCTCATTCAGATGCTTGTTCTTGATCAGTAAATTGGTAATACCCATTATGGCATTCATGGGTGTGCGGATCTCATGGCTCACTTTTGTCAGGAACTGCTCTTTAAATTTTTCACTTTTTTCGGCCCTTGTTTTTTCATTGATGAATTGTTCGTTTTTTTTCTGGATTTCCTCTTTGGTTTTTCGAATTGTTCTAATCCTGCTTCTAAGCATAAACCCAACAATAACCAACAGCACCGTGATGATAATGATAATCAGTTGCTGTTGTCGCTGAATGGTTATCTGTTCTTTGTCAGCTTTGGTCTGCGCTTCAAGCAGATGAAGCTCCTTTTCCATCTGCTGCATTTCGAAACGATTAATTAACTCAGCGAGTGCATTGGCCGTGTTGATCTGCGCAAGTTCCTCTCTTAATTTGATGAGCTTGATATTAAATTTATAAGCCTGCTCATAATCCTTTCTTAGTGTATTCAATTCAACAAGCAATAACAGGTTTGTAACTAAATGATTTCGGTTGTTGTTCTTTTTTAGTTGAATGGATGTTGTTATTAATAGATCATCGATATTCTGAAAACCAGTTTGTTTAATCATTTCATCAGCCACAACCATTGAATTTCCTTTGCGGAACATCTCGATGTAAGTGTTGGCCAGATTTATTAAGACCAGGTTTTTTCCTGTATTATCAGCCAGCTCGGAGGCAATGAGAAAGCATTCATGAAAGCTTTTTATCGCTTCGTTCAAATTGTCCTGGCACCGATAAACTTCGGCAATATTGAACAATGCGATCCCAAGCGACCGGCGGTCATTGAGATTTCTAAATAATTCAGCAGATTCATTGTAATATTTAATTGCTTTATCATATTCTCCTGATTCATCGTAAGTGATCGCCATATCCCTTTTTAGAAATGCAATTCCTTTTGTATCATTTCTTTGCTCTGCGATCTCAAGCCCGTTCATAAGGTATTCCAGTGCATTCTCTGTATTTCCTGACGAAAAGTATGTGAAGCCAATAAATGCATAGGCGTTTTGCAATACTTCTTTATCTCCTGTCTCCTCAGCCAATTGTAAAGCTGACAATCCCGCATCGAGCGCCTTGTTGTACTCTCCCTTTGCCACACAGACATAACAAAAATCAGCTTTTATATTCGACAACTCCTTTTTATCCCCAATCTCACGAAACCTTAACTCAGCCTCGGTATAATAATACATGGCTGAATCATATTTGCCTAAATCATAAAAGTACTTTCCCAATCCTTTTAAGGCCAGTCCCTCACCCAACGAAAAATTAGTTTTTTCTGACAATAGCAGGGCCTGCCTGTTAAATCGACGGAGGTCATCAGGCGCATAATAACGGCATTCGTTCGCCATTTCGAGCAGCATTTGTATTTTCAACGAATCATTGTTCGCCGAGCCCAGGACAGATTTCAAGCTATCCAGCTTAATGCTCTGGCTATAAGCAAACAAGTTGCCGAGAATCAGTATGAAAAAAAACGTTCGTTTAAAAAAATACAATTGACTATATATTTAGGAGCTTTTTAATTTTTAATTCTAATTCATTCGATTCAAAAGGTTTGGACAGGTGATCGTCCATGCCGGCCTCAAAACATTTTTCAATATCCTGTTTCATGGCATTCGCTGTAATTGCAATGATCGGAACATGGCTATTTGGCCCAGGCAGTTTCCTGATTGCTTTTGTTGCTTCGTAGCCATTCATCTCCTTCATTTCAATATCCATTAGCACAATATCAAAGGTGCTTTTCCTGACTTTTTCAACAGCGATTTTTCCATTTTCAGCAAAGTCAATTTTTACATTTTTGATGATTTCGTTTAGTTCATCTTTGGCAACCATAATATTGAATTCATTGTCTTCAACCAACAACACATGCAAGCCTTGCAGTTCGTGCGAGTCTGTCTTTTTGGTAGCAGGAGCCGGATCAGTTTTTTCTAATTCAACCGCATCACTTATCTGGTAGGGAATTTCGAAGGTAAAAATGCTCCCTTTACCGGGTTCACTTTCCACGCTTATTATTCCATTTTGTAATTGTACCAGTTCTTTCGATATGGTCAGTCCGAGTCCGGTCCCACCAAACCTACGTGTGGTATCGCTTTCGGCCTGAATGAAGCTTTCAAATATTTTTTCGAGGCGATTCTCCGGAATTCCAATGCCGGTATCCTGAATAATAACTTTTATAGTGGCTACTTTATCTATAATTTCTTTTAGTTGGATACTAACGAACACATTTCCATGCTCTGTGAACTTGATGGCATTCCCGGTCAGGTTGATCAAAATTTGATTCAACCGGATAGGATCGCCGATAAGTTTTTCCGGGATTGCCCCGTCTAACTCACAATTCAATTCAATGCCTTTTTCATGCGCCTTGTACTTTAAAATTTCCCTGAGCTTCATCAGTTCGTCCATCGGCCGAAAATGAACTTTTTCAATTTTGATTTTACCGGCCTCCAGTTGCGATAAATCAAGAATGTCATTCAGGATGACCAACAGGTTTTCGGAAGACTGCCAGATGGCATCAAGGTACCTGCTCTGTTCGGGTAGATGGTTGTTTTTTTTTAAAATATTTGTCATGCCCATGATGGCATTCATCGGCGTTCTGATCTCGTGGCTCATTTTTGCAAGAAATTTTTCCCTTACTTTCTCACTTTCTTCGGCACGTTGTTTCTCAAATGAGATCTTATAACTTTTCTCTTTTGATTCATTCCTTGTGATGCGCAAGTAGTTTAACCGGCTAATCATCCCCAAAAGGATAATAACCAGTGAGAAGCCCCCGGAAAAATAAATAAATCGCTGGAGTTTTTCTTTCTCCAACTGAGCCGACTGGGTCTCGGACAAAGTATTTGCAAGGGCAATTTCATTTTCTGCTTTTTTTGTTTCGATAGATGCGCGTAACTTAGAAATAGCCTTTTCCCTTTTTGCTTCTATTATCGAGTCATTTAAGGAAATTAATGCAGCTTGAAATCCAGTAGCCGAGCGGTAATCACCGGCTTTAGCAGATTTGATAATGGATTGTTTGAAATCGTTTATTCTTAATTGATTCGAATCGATGATCTGATCGGAATGAATATCTGTAATTTGAGCCGACAATGCCGGACAAATAAACAGTATGTACAGCAAAGCGATGTTCCGTATTTTAGTGATGATCAAATGCAAAGTTGCTAAACTATATTAGTTCTGGAGGTATTCATTTAGTTCTGCTACAGCTTTTGAACCAATCTCATTTGCACGATCGACCAGTAGTTGTAACTCACTGGTTTCACACTTATTATTTACAGCCAACTCAATTTCTGCAAGGACATCTTTCAGCGCTGAAATACCCATATATTGTACCTGTGGTTTTATTGAATGTGCTTTTAGTTTCAGGCTTTCTAAATTATTCGAATCTAAATGAGATTGGAGTTCAGTGATCACTTTTGGCGCAGTTCTCAGATACATTTCAACGTATCGACGCATTTTTGCCCGATCACTTTTGGTAAATTCCGAAAGGAAATCAAGGTTAATGATTTGTGTTTGCATATTCATTTTGGCTAGTTTGCCTGAAAAATACACATTTTAATTGATTAACCCGATAATCTGAAAGGTGTTTGGAGCTTAATTAACTAATATTTAACAATTTACTTCTGATGATCTTCGTGGAATTTTTTTAAACGGTATTCAAGATCAGGGAATTGTTCCCGGCTAACAAGCGAAACGCAGGCCCGTGCGCCTTCAATCCGCTCGCTTCCGGTTATGGCTAACGAAATGGCACTGATTCCATAATATACCAGTTCGCTCAACAACTCCTCCCCTGTTAAACCCGGGTAAGAAAAAGTAAAATAGAAACCATTGGCAATGGGGTTATCCTCATCTTTATCATAAACGATTTTAAACCCGTTCGATAAAAACATATCCTTCATAATAGCGGCTTTCTTGCCATATTCTTTCACTCCTTCAACAAAATTATATTCGCCATCATTTACTGACTTAAGAATGGCGGCGAGGGCATATTGAGGAGTATGTGCCGTGCCTGAACTCAGGGCGTAAAGCGTTCCGAAAACCATCGCACGTCCGACAGTATCAAAATTATAATAACGCAAAAGGTCAGGTGCTTTTGTGTCGAAAACCTTATCGGATATTACCATCATTCCTATTCGCTGCCCTGCATAGCTGAATACTTTTGAACTTGAAATAAGCAGTACATAATTATCAGTATAATTTGCCACAGTGGGCTGATAGGGAGGCTCGCCCGGTTTGGAATAATCTTTTCGGAAATCCATTCCAAAATAGGCCAGGTCTTCCAACACAATTACCTCATATTTGGTAGCGAGTTCCCCAATTATTTTTAATTCGCGCTCAGTAAAACATATCCACGATGGGTTATTTGGATTGGAATAAATAATTGTGGAAACTTTTCCGGTTTCAAGCATCGACTCAAGTTTGGCCCTCAGTTTCTCGCCACGGTAGTTATACACGTCGAATGCCCGATAACCGTGGCCCATAATTTTAATCTGCTGTTTGTGAACAGGGAATCCGGGATCGATAAAAAGCGTTCCTTCGCGTTCTTTGTACATACGGTTGAGGGTGTAAAATGACGCAAAACTCCCCTGCATTGATCCAACAGTCGGCAGGCACCCTTCAATATGTACATCTATATTCAGGAACATTTTAACAAAACGTTGTATTTCACTTTTCACAGGGTATATCCCGAAAATATCCGGATAAATAGCAGGGATGCCGGCATCAAGCGCTTTCTTTTCGGCCTCAATACCAATTTTTACCGGCGGCAAACCGGGGATCCCCATCTCCATCCTTACGAACTTATCACCCGTAGCCTTCTCAATTTCATCGATTAGTTTTTTAATTTCACGAATAGATCCCTTTCCAATAGAAGGAAGCAGGCTTTCTTTAATTTTCTGGTTAACAATACTAAAGTCGATTGGTGTTTCTTTCATATTCCGCATATTTACTGTCTTTATATTAGCGCTTTTTATTTCCTTCCATTTTATTAGCTACCGCTAGAATAGTTCCCAGGGCGACCCCAAGCAATGCAGCAAACAAAACCTGGTAATCTGCAGGTAACAAAAAAGTGATTGTATGTGCCGGTATCCAAAAAAAAGGGATCGTCTTTTTAAAGACAAAATTCCATTGCACATCCCAGTTCAAATTTATAAATATTTCTCTGAAATTTATCGGTTTAAAGAAGCCTTTAATTGTCCCACCGGTTTCGATAATGTGTGTGTCTGTAATCTTGTGAAAAGTCATCATTACAGGGGCATAAACCACATTCATTGCCAGGCTGGTGCAAAACGCTACCAATATTTTGTTAAAGCTAAGTCCATCGTCGGAAGAAGTATTTGTAATGTTGAGACCAAGGTATTCCAGAAAAGCCGGCGTGCCGGTTGTGAAGATAATAAAAGCAATTTTGATCGTAATCCCAATGAACCCCCAAACAAGCATCCTTGGGAGGATGCCAAATCCTTTTTCATAATAGTTTCCTGTTTTGATGCGGAGTCCAAGAATTTCCCCGGTCGTAGCCAAAACGGCAAACTTGACAAAAGCAGCAATTAGTCCATGATCGTGATTGAATTTCTCGTAATGGCCTAAAACATCCGGAAATATAAAAAAAGGCAAAAAGAACAGAATGCAAAGCGCTGCGAAAAGGAAATCTTTCTTGCCAATCATATCGATCTTATTTCTTAATTCGAATCCTGGCGTCAACAGCCACAACCTTATCGGGAGATCCGAGTAAGGGGTTTAGGTCCATTTCAATTATTTCCGGTGCAGCATTTATCAGCGCAGCAAGTCGGGTAATAATATCTGCAAATATTGATTCATTCACTCCTTCAATGCCCCTTATCCCTGTAATGATTTTGTAACTTTTTAACTTTTTCATCTCAGCCAGCACATCATCTTTACTGAAGGGAGAAAGCAATGAACGGGCATCTTTCAAAACCTCGATAAAGATGCCACCCATACCGAATAAAATTAAATGACCAAAGTTGTCTTCTTTTTTTACTCCTGCGAAAAGTTCAGTTCCACTTAACATTGGTTGTAGCAACACCCCGTCAGTATCGTCAATTTTCATCATCCTTGTAAATGTTGATTGTGCTTCCTTCGTTGATTCAATATTAAGAACCACACCTCCAACATCCGATTTATGAACAGGCCCAACTACTTTCATGACCAGTGGAAAACCAACTTCATCAATGGCTGACTGAAGAGATTGCACGTTCTCGATTACAATTTCTTTCGCCCTTTTTATCCCGGAAGCATCCAACAACCGGCCTACTAAGTTGGGCTCGAGGTATCCATCAGGGGCTTCGGTTATTAATTGAGCGATTAATTTTGTATTTATCTCAGGCAGATCGACATTTTCATCGCCTGGCTTTTGCGTGTAATACACTTTTGTCAGTGCTTTTCCAAGCACCACTTCATCCGGGAAGTAAACCCTGTTTTTTGAAACAAAATCGGCTACTTCCTTTTTAGCGGTAAGGGTTGATGGCAATACCGGATATATCGGTTTCCTTGTGGTCTGCATCTTTTCATCAAGCAAATCATACACGTCAAAAATCGGAAAGAGTCCTGGAGTACCAAAAATAACAACCATCGCATCAATGTTGTCAAATTGATTGTTGACATAATCAATGATGGTTCCTAATTGTTCCGATGTGCCCGTGGCAAGGAAATCGATTGGGTTTGATACGGAGGAACCCGGGAATAATTCATTTTTTAGCACGTCTGCTTCTTCTCCAACAATGGTGGGCACTTCGAGTCCGCCCGCTGAAAGCGCATCTGTTAACATAACTGCGGGTCCGCCTGCATGGGTAATTATTGCAATCCGTTTGCCTTTTATCTTCGGGAGTGTGAAAATTGAGCCAACCGCAATAAGGTCTTCGCGCCCATAACAACGCACAATTCCAGCTTTTCTAAAAAGTGCATCAACAGCTACATCCGAGCTGGCCAATGCACCGGTATGTGAAGATGCTGCGCGGCTTCCTGCTTCTGAACTTCCTGCTTTAACGGCTGCAATTCTGCATCCTTTCCT
>JAUXBM010000076.1 GCA_030619415.1 Chlorobiota bacterium | reverse complement strand
TTTCCTGAGCTTTGATCCTGATCTGCAAATCTTCGCCGGGATGAATGGTAACATCGCCGGAGATATTTACTTCTAGTTCTGAATATAACGCTGTCGATCTATTTTCGACAGTTAAAGGCCCCTCTCCTTCAATACAATTCATGCAAGAGGCGAATGAGGCTGTGATTAAAATAATTATAACAGTCTTAACAATCAATGAGCGATATTGTTTCATTTTTTCAGGTTTACGAATTGTTTAATACCATGTTATATATAAACTTGGCATGAAATTATTTGGAATTATTACTTCGCTTTTTTAATCATATTCAATGCACTACCAGCCTTGAACCATTCAATTTGGTTCGCATTATACGTATGATTTGCCTGGAATTCATCGGTGATTCCATCTGCATGATACAGGATCACTCCGAGTGGTTTTCCCGGCGCAAAATCTTTCAGGCCAACTACATCAATTGAATCGTCTTCACAGATTTTATCATAATCGGATTTATCTACAAAAGTAAGTCCAAGTACTCCTTGTTTCTTCAGGTTCGTTTCGTGGATTCGGGCAAACGACTTAACAAGCACTACTTTCACGCCCATAAAACGAGGTTCCATTGCAGCATGTTCACGGGAAGATCCTTCTCCGTAATTTTCGTCTCCAACCACGATTGAACCCATGCCTGCTTCGCGGTATGACTTAGCGGCCTCCGGAACTTCCTTAACAACGCTATCCAACTGATCAGTCACCGCATTTGTATTTTCGCCGAAATAATTTACTGCCCCTATCAACATATTCTGACTAATATTCTCGAGGTGGCCACGAAATCTCAACCATGGGCCTGCCATGGATATATGGTCGGTTGTACACTTACCTTTGGCTTTAATCAGGAGTTTCATCCCTAAATAATCCTTGCCATACCACGGTTTGAAAGGAGTAAGTAATTGCAGTCGGTTTGAATCAGGACTAACAACCACATCAACTTTACTTCCATCTTCAGCAGGAGCGATATAACCCGGATCGTCAACATCAAAACCTTTCGGAGGATAAACAAGGCCGACGGGTTCTTCCAGCCTTACCTTTTCGCCGTCTGCATTTATCAACTCATCATTCAACGGATCAAAATCAAGTCGGCCGGCAATTGCATAAGCCATTACCATATCCGGCGATGCCACAAAAGCAAAAGTATTTGGATTTCCATCATTGCGTTTGGCAAAGTTCCGGTTAAAGGAAGTGATAATCGAATTTCTATGCCCGTCTTTTACCGATTCCCTGTCCCATTGACCAATACACGGTCCACAAGCATTGCTGAGCACAGTGGCATTTACTTTGTCAAAAACATCCAACAACCCATCGCGTTTGATGGTATAGTTTATCAACTCTGAACCAGGAGTGATCAGCAGATCAGTTTTTACTGTTAGCTTTTTATCAATTGCTTGTTGCGCTAATGATGCTGCACGGGTAATATCTTCGTATGAAGAGTTTGTACACGACCCAATGAGGGCGGCTTCGAGGTTAAGCGGCCAGTTATTGGCCTTTGCCGTTTCTGCCATTTTTGAAGCCGTGGTCCTTAAATCAGGAGTGAATGGACCGTTAATCGCAGGTTCCAGCTCAGAAAGGTTAATCTCGATTACCTGATCAAAATATGTCGAGGGATCAGCATAAACAGCTGGGTCACCCGTTAAATATTCTCTTACTTCATCGGCTATCTCAGCAACATCGGCCCGGCTTGTTTGTTGCAGGTATTCAGCAGTTTGACTGTCGTAACCGAATGTAGAAGTGGTCGCACCTATTTCAGCGCCCATATTACAAATGGTTGCTCTGCCGGTAGCCGACAAACTGTCAAGCCCTTCGCCGAAGTATTCAACAATTGCACCGGTTCCGCCCTTTACGGTCAAGATATCAGCGACCTTTAGAATTACATCTTTAGGAGAAGTCCAACCACTAAGCTTTCCTGTCAATTTTACACCAATCAATTTCGGGAATTTAAGCTCCCAGGGCATGTCGGCCATTACGTCCACGGCATCGGCTCCCCCTACTCCTATTGCCAGCATTCCCAATCCACCGGCATTGGGTGTGTGCGAATCGGTTCCAATCATCATTCCTCCGGGGAATGCATAATTCTCCAACACTACCTGGTGAATAATTCCTGCACCCGGTTTCCAAAACCCAATACCATATTTGTTAGAAACTGAAGCCAGAAAATCATACACTTCCTGGTTTGTATAATTGGCTGTCTCGAGGTCTTCTTTGGCACCTGATTTTGCCTGGATAAGGTGGTCGCAGTGCACTGTTGAAGGAACGGCTACTTTTACTTTACCGGCCTGCATAAATTGAAGCAGAGCCATTTGCGCAGTCGCATCCTGCATGGCTACCCGATCAGGTCGAAAATCGACGTAAGAGCCACCCCTCTTATATTCCTGTTTTGCCAAACCTTCATCAAGGTGTGAATACAATATTTTTTCAGTTAAAGTCATTGGGCAGTTGAGCAGTTTTTTTGCTGTTTCAATTCTTTCGGGTAATCTTGTATAAAACCCTTTGATCATTTCAATGTCGAATGCCATTTATGTTTGGTGTTTAAAGTTTAAAGTCAAAAGCGAAAATACGGGAATTGCAAATTTAAAAATTCTAGCCGATCAGACCCCGGCCAACTTTCTTGATTTTTCCCTCTTCCTTAAATTCACGGATCAGTTTGTCGAGTACACCATTGACAAATGTTTTGCTTTTTGCCGAACTAAAATACCGGGCTAGTTCAATGTATTCGTTCAATGTCACTTTTACAGGAACTGTTTCCATTTCCTTCAATTCGACAATAGCCATTTTCAACAAAATGATGTCCATTAGCGGAATGCGATCATATTCCCAGTTAATCGTTTTTGCCTTGATGATCTCTGTTGTCTCAGCATCCTGAAGAATTGTTTTTCGATACAATTCCTTCAAAAAGTCCTGGTCTTCATCATTTTCCCGAACAGAAGGTTTAAAGATACCCGGAAGTGCCGTATTTTCCGTAAAGTCCGGTTCAACCGTGTCGAAATATTTGATAAGAAGCAAAATTACCAGGTCGTACCCATCAGTAAAATAAACACTTTTCTCTTCGTAAAAGGATTTCAACAAGTCAAAACCGGGTAGCAGTTGATCCACAATCTTTACAAATAATTTTTTATCCAATTCAAATGTCGAGCGCTTGTCACTCATGTACTGCGCATAAAGATCTTTGTTTTTGAGGTTGCCATAAAACTTGCGGACTATGTCGGTTTCATCAGCCCAATTAATTTTGTAAGCTGACTCTTTCCTCTGGAAATCAAGGTTTTCTTCCAGTAATTTGATCACCTTATTGTTAACAAACTTCGTGTTCGGATCCAAATCATCTTCGGTTGGATAAAATTTAGATTTATTTTCCTCCATCCTCATCTCGGCAAAGCGCTTAACCTCAACTAGAAAAGAAAGTTGGTAAATAAAAAGTTCGTAAAGTTTATTGACGCTTTGAAGGAGTAGTTTTTCGCCGTTGGTCAGATCATCCGAACCGGTAGTGTACCATGTATAAAGTGCCTGTAATACTTTAATCCTCAAATGCCTGCGGTATAACATAAATGCAGCTGAATTTTAATGAACTGTCTGTTTAGTTTTCAGAGCACAAAGGTAATTTTTTATTTCGGTTTTGCTGGCTTGATAATGATACTGACCCTCTTGCAGGCACCTGCATTCTTCAAGGACTACTCCTGTAAAATAAAATTCTCTTTCCGGTGCGTAGGGAGTGCATGGTAAATTACTGGGTACCGGTTCATCTTTTTTACAAGACGGGATGATAACAAGCGCTACCAACAAAACAAAAAAGATCTTTTTCATAATATGATTGTTTTGGATTCTCTCAACAAAAAAATCAACAACCGTGCCAGTTTCAGGATATTAATTTCCCAGATTCCTGAATGCAAATAGTACAATATTCAAGTCTTTCCACACATTGTAATCGCGCGCATAAAGTATATTTAAATTAGTGATCGTCATAATATCCTGCTCTTTCACCTTCATACTATCCACAGGATTAAGCACCCCATTTTTTATTTTTGGAAGGTGTTCAACACTGTCATCCAGCGGATAGTAGCCTACCCAGCTTTTAGCGCCGAACAATACCCTGAAGATATTTACAAAATAATTACCCGGTTTCTTTTGCATCAATAACATTACCGGCAGCAGAGGGATCATTAACAAGCTCAGCAGCACGTCCAGCACGCGCTTGTTGCGGCGGTTTGCAGGTCTATCAACAGCGTTTATATCCACGGTGTAAAGGTCGCCACGCGTATGAATGGAATTACTGCCGATAATGGACAGGCTATCCTCGGGGGCGATTTTGTAGTCAACCTGTGCCTTTTTCCACTCCGTCATCTTGTCGATGATTGTCTGGTGCGGAATATTCTTTGAGCAGAAAATAACCTCATCAATGTTATAAATACTGATGATGTCGATGACCTGTGATATACTCCCGATAAATTCATCTTCCTTCTCAAGCTTTTCATCATTGCTGACCATCCCGATAAAATCGGGTTTGATAAATGAGGAATCCAACAACTCAGAAACCCTGAGCACTTCATTTTTATCGCCAATAATTAAAAATCGGTGGTTTTGTATTTCACCCAGTTGAACCCACGGTACTTTAAGCCAGTAGAGTACCAGCCGGATGATTGGCAGAATTGCAAGACCCAAAGCTGTTCCAAGCAATATCAAAGCACGCGAAAAGCGCAACGATTCGGGCATGAGCGCATAAAGCACCAAAATAATCGTTGTACCCGCGAGTAAGCCAACCAATGATTTACGTATCCGGACCGGCCTGTCGTAACCACCGCTAAAATAAACCGACAAGAGCCAGATAATGATGTATGAAGGCATTACATAGTAATAAAAAACGTGTGGAAAAGTACCCCCTTCCGGGTAAATGACTTCGCGTCCCCAAATCTCGACAACAAGAAGAAATGCCCCAAAAAGTGTTGCGGCATCGATGAGCGGTAAAACCAACTTTTCCCAAAACCGCGAAAGAATCGCAATAAATGCCCTGAAATAAATAGCAAGATTTATGAGATTGGAGAAGAGCCAGGCATTTTTGTTGCTAAAATGTTTTTTGGCAAAAATCACCATGGCATTGTAGAAAACCAGCACATAATTTACGCTGCTCTTTTTGGTACTCTCGCCTTTGTAATGTATAATCCGTGTTTTCGGGAAATAATAATTTTTGTAACCCGCTTTTATCACGCGATATGAAAGATCGATGTCCTCACCGTACATAAAAAAGGTTTCGTCAAGCAGGCCAATTTCATCAAGCACCGTTTTTCTGAGCAACATAAAGGCACCGGCCAATATTTCTACTTCATGGGTTTCGTTCTCATCGAGGAAGCCAAGGTGGTATTTGTTGAACCGTTTTGATTTTGGGAAGAGTTTGGAGATACCGGTTATTTTATAAAACGCCGTACCCGGTGTGGGCAGTCCCCGTTTTGATTCAGGAAGGAAATTTCCTGCTCCATCTACCATTTTTACACCCAACGCACCTGCATCAGGATGGTCGTCCATAAATTGGACGATACTGGAAAAAGTATCATCTTCAACCACCGTATCAGGGTTGAGCAGCAATACATATTCCCCTTCCGACATCCTTATACCCTGGTTATTGGCCTTGGAGAACCCAAGATTCTCTTTATTTTCAACAAGGTGAACTTCAGGAAATTTGCGCTGCACCATCCGGTTCGAGCCATCGGTTGAATTATTATCCACCACAAATACTTCCCCATCAACATGCTGCATGGCTTTACGAACCGAATACAAACATTGCTCGAGGAAATACTCAACGTTGTAATTAACTATGATGACGGATAATTTCATTGGCCGGACACGAGAGCTCAAAATTAAAATTTAATTGGCTTTGTTAACGTGAACTACGCTGTTTTATTGGGTATCAATTTTATAACCCGGGCCCCGTACCCCGGATTGAAGTCCGGGGTTATTGAAGTTTTCTGTAAATCCCCAAAATATATCCACTGAAAAACCTTGAATTGTACTTCCTGAGAAATCGCAAATTTTTATGAAATAGCTTATTCAGCACTCTTGCTTTTAGAAAAAGAAGATTGTTGATAAAAGATTTCTTTTCACGCATCATAAATGTCATAGGCTCAAAACCACCCACATAACCTTTGAATATGGTTTCCATGTTGAATTCAGTTTCAAATTTGTTCCATGTCCTGGTATCCATTGTGTGCAAGTTGTGCTTTGACAGCAATTCGGGAGCAAGTCTTTTTAAAAATAATTTATTGATTCCTCTAAAATTTGGCAAACCAAGCAGCAGTAAACCGCCCGGTTTCAGTAAGTCAAGGTGTCTTTTCACAATATCAGGCACATCCTCAAAATGTTCTATCAAACCCATCGAAAATACCACATCAAACATTGGCAGGTCGTGTTGATCGGAAAAAATATCTTTTTGGTACACTTTTACAGGAATATTTAGAAGCTTAAAATTTTCCTTTGTTTTTTGGCAGCCGATGGGCGAATAATCCAAACAATGAATATCGTACCCGTATTGATTGTACATATAGGCGAGGTACTGTCCGGGGGCACCGCCAATTTCAAGCACTGATAATGGCCCTGCAGGAAGATATTTATCAAAGATTTTTAACTCCTCATTGAGAAGCAAATTGTCTTTTGACTTTTTAATACTGACCGGTAACCCGATCGAGTCCCAGTAATCATCCCAATGTTTCTGCTCGGTTAATTCGTTGCCTGGCTTCATTTACTTGCAAAAGTGCGGTTGTTTATAATCCATCAAAGATATGAATAGCTACCAAAAGATTATTCTCGAAGTACTCTTAAGTTCCATAGCATAAAATACCCTCACTTTCGTTTGTTATGGATGTGCTGTATTTTTAATTTTACTTTTGTGGAAGCGACTATCCTATGCTGAAAAAAATCATCGGTACAACCGGCACCCGCATTTTGAATGCAGTTTTCAACCTGGTCATCCTGCTTATGATCACCAATAAAATTGGTAGTGAAGGGCTGGGGATTATAGGGATCATCCTTGTTGATATTACTATCATCCAATTGTCGGTTGACCTGGTGGCAGGCAGCTCGATGGTTTATTTTGCCTCAAGGGCAAACATTGCACAGCTGTTATTGCCTGCTTATGTTTTTGTGCTGGTCGTGCTGTTAGCATATTATATCATCGGTTTAACCGGCCTCACCTACTTCCCGGCTTTGTTTGGCACGATCGTTCCGGAAGGCTATTTTTACCATGTTCTGGCGCTGTCAGCTTTTGGATCGCTGATGTGGATTCATTATAATTTATTGATCGGTAAATCGCGCATTGCTGCTTACAATGTTATTTTTACTATTCAGATTTCTGTATTTCTTGCTGTTTTTTCATACCTCATCTTTATCGATCTGAACCAGAGCGTAGAGGCATATCTCATAGCCATGTATTTTTCTTACGGAATAGCTGCTCTTATGGGTTTTGTGACAGTTGTCTTCAAATCGGGCAAATGGATATTAAAAGGCTGGTTTGATACCGTAAAGAAGGTTTTCAATTACGGTTTAATTACTCAACTGGCCAATTTACTGAGCATTGGGAATAACCGGATGAGCTTCTTTTTCATCAAACATTTTGCAGGGCTCCC
>JAUXBM010000227.1 GCA_030619415.1 Chlorobiota bacterium | reverse complement strand
TTAAAGAAAATCTGGCGGGTAGATGATCCTTTGATACCCATTTTATGTTCCTCCGGATTCATCGTGATGCCTTCCCATTTTGACTCAACAAGGAAAGCACTTAACACGCGGTCGTTATCAATTTTTGCGAATACCGTCAACAGGTCTGCAAATCCCCCATTGGTTATCCACATTTTCTGACCGTTGAGGATATAGTGTTTTCCATCTTCAGTAAGTATCGCCTTTGAAGTTCCGGCATTGGCATCCGAACCGGCGTTGGGCTCAGTTAAACAATAAGCTGCCAGCATCTCTCCACTTGCCAGTGATGGAATGTATTTTTGGAGTTGTTCGTCATTGCCATAATAGAGTAGGGGTAAGGTGCCAATTCCTGTATGGGCCATAAAGGCAACGGAAAACGAGTAAGCCGATCCAACAGCTTCGTTGGCTTTCATTGATGTGAGAAACGACTGTCCGAATCCATCCAATTCTTCCGGTACAGAAATTCCAAGCAGGCCGAGTTCACCCGACTTCTTAAGCAGCCCTGGCAATAACCCTTCTTCATGCTCGTCGAGCGCATTAAAGTTTGGTGCAATCTCTGTCTCAACAAAATCAGTACATGTTTCAGCAATCATTTGCTGTTCTTCATCAAATTCTTCGGGAATGAATACGTCGTTATAACTCACATTCTTTATAAGGAATTCTCCACCCCTCAAAGCTGCTTTGGTTTCCATTTTTCGTGATATTTAAAAATTTTGCCAAAGATATAAAAAGAAATCCTGCCTCAATTATTTGAAGCAGGATTAGATTTAATCGATTAAACAGTTTATTTCTTACTGCTTAACGTTATTTTTATACCATCTTCTTTAGCATCATAGCCAACACTGATCACGTCGCCTTCCTTCAGGTGTGATTTGATGATCTCTTCAGCCAGTTCATCCTCAATATACTTCTGAATGGCTCGTTTGAGTGGTCGGGCTCCAAATTGTTCGTCCCAACCTTTTTCAATAATAAAGTCTTTCGCTTTCGCTGACACCTTCATTTTATAGCCCATTTCGTTGATGCGATGGTAAAGATGCTTTAGTTCAATATCGATGATCTTGTGAATGGCTTCACGTTCCAGCGCATTAAAAATCACCACATCATCAATACGATTTAAAAACTCGGGTGCAAAAGCCCGCTTCAGCGCGTTTTCAATAACACCGGTTGTATGGCTCGATTTACTCTGACGTCGTGCCTCGGTACTAAACCCTACTCCCTGTCCAAAATCTTTAAGCTGACGCGAACCGATATTGGAGGTCATAATGATTATGGTATTTTTGAAATCCACTCTACGACCGAGACCGTCAGTTAAAACGCCATCATCAAGTACCTGCAAAAGGAGGTGGAAAACATCAGGATGAGCTTTTTCAATTTCATCGAGTAGCACTATAGAATAAGGTTTCCTCCGTACCTTTTCAGTCAATTGGCCTCCTTCTTCATAACCAACGTATCCCGGAGGGGCACCAACAAGCCTCGAGACAGCAAACTTTTCCATATACTCACTCATATCAACCCTGACAAGTGCATCTTCGGAATCGAACAGAAACTTAGCAAGCATCTTGGCCAGGTAAGTTTTACCTACACCTGTTGGGCCAAGAAAGATAAATGAACCAATCGGTTTTTCAGGATCTTTCAACCCGGCACGATTACGTCGAATGGCCTTAACCACTTTATTGATGGCTTCAGGCTGGCCAATAACTTCTTTCTGAAGTACTGAATCCATATTAATTAATCGCTGGCCTTCACTTTGGGCAATATTATGAACCGGAATACCTGTCATCATTGCCACTACTTCGGCAACGTTTTCATCGGTAACTTCTTCTCTGTGAATCTTCGACTCTTCTTCCCATCGCTTTTTCGCCCTTTCAAGCTCTTCGGTGTACCTTCTTTCGATATCCCTGAATTGTGCTGCTTCTTCAAACTTCTGGCTTTTGATAGCCTGGGTTTTCTTTTGCTTTATCTCATCAATAGAATTCTCAAGGTTTATCACTTCTGAGGGCACATGAATATTGCTAATGTGCACCCTGGCACCAGCTTCATCAAGGGCATCAATTGCTTTGTCAGGCAAAAACCTGTCGCTGATATACCTGTGAGTGAGTTGTACACACGAATGAATCGCATCTGGTGTATATTTTACAAGGTGATGATCCTCATATTTTTCCTTGATATTATTGAGAATATTTTTGGTTTCATCAGGAGTAGTTGGATCAACCAGGATTTTCTGGAAACGTCTTTCAAGAGCACCATCCTTCTCAATATATTGGCGGTATTCATCCAATGTGGTTGCGCCTATACATTGTAATTCCCCACGCGCAAGCGCCGGTTTGAACATATTAGAAGCGTCGAGCGATCCGGAAGCATTTCCTGCACCTACTATGGTATGAATTTCATCAATAAAAAGGATGATGTCTGTATTTTTCTCCAGTTCATTCAGAACAGCTTTCATCCTTTCTTCGAATTGCCCCCTGTATTTAGTACCGGCGACAAGTGAAGCCAGATCCAGTGTAACTATTCGTTTATTGAACAAAGCACGGGAAACTTTTCGCTCGATAATTCGCAAAGCAAGTCCTTCGGCGATGGCAGATTTACCAACACCGGGTTCTCCAATTAAAATCGGATTATTCTTTTTTCTGCGGCTTAAGACCTGGGCAATTCGCTCCAACTCTTTTTCACGTCCAACGATCGGGTCAAGCCGCCCTTCTTCAGCAAATTTTGTCAGGTCGCGACCAAAATTATCCAGTACAGGTGTTTTTGATTTTGGGTCGGCTGCCTTCTTAGCAGTTCCAAATGGTCTGCTACTACCCGGATCATCTTCCGTTTCACCGGAGAGCTCAGATTTTGGTTCGTCAATATGTTTCGACTTCTGATTTTTCTCCTTTATGATGGTGGTCAATTCTTCTTTTACGGCATTGTAATCTACACCAAACTTTTCAAGGTTATTCGTAGCCAGATTTTTATCGTCTTTTAAAATAGCAAGCAGCATATGTTC
>JAUXBM010000033.1 GCA_030619415.1 Chlorobiota bacterium | reverse complement strand
CTTCACCAAGCTGTATTGGTAACGTAAGTTCAGTTTCAGTCCCTGCCAAAGCGTAACCCGCAAATCGGCCAGAATACTGAAATCGTTTTTGCTATAGGTTCCACTTGTCAAAGTTGTACTTTCAACAAGTTGTCCGTGCTCCCATTCTTTCACCCCGACCAATCGTCCCCAGGCGAAGCCTGCGCCAGCAGAAATGATTTTTTTATCGGTAAACATAACCAGCACCGGCACTTCTGCATAGTTGAGGTTTAGCCTGTATTCGCCTGAGGCAGCTGAGTCGGAGTATTGCGGCCGCTGATAGGATCCTTTCTGGCTGAACAAAGCTTCGAGAGATACCTCCCATTTGCCATTTTTCGTAACGGGGATTAATACGCCAGCACCGATATTGGCACCGAATTTTTTAAACCCATACACCTCATCGCCATCCACCTGAGTTAGGTTAAGACCCAGAATAGCCTCTCCCTTAATAATTCTCTGTGCACTCGCTTTGTTAGTTGAAACAGCGATTATCAGCAAGATTAAAAGACAATATGCGAGGTTTTTCAACTTCATTTTAAATCCAATTGCAGAACGCAAAATTAATCGAATAATTGCAGGGTGATGATGAGGCTTGTTATGAATTGCAACTCTTTTAAAAATGTTGAAATCCTAAATCCGAATATCGAAATTCTAATATTCGTGTATTTCTTGGCAAAAAATTCTATGTTAAATTCTTTTGACGCTGGTTCACGCTGATTTGTTATGATCTCTCAACAACTTCGTTGTCGTAAAAATGCGAAGTTTTTTATCATAAAAAATCTGTGTTCATCTGCGTCCAAACTTTTCTGGTTAATCCAGGTTAGGATTTAAAGTTGAGACTATCTGATCAGCGTGACGGTTCCTTTTTGTTTCATTTCATAATTTGATTCGGAATTGTTTCCCGAAGACCGTATTACAGATGACCAAACATAGGTTCCCGCAGGCATTGCATTGCCGTTCCAGTTTCCATCCCAGGCTTCCGCCGGTTCCGATGTTTCGAATAACATCTGTCCCCAGCGGTTAAATATGCGAAGGCTATAATCGTATCCATCGAAACTATTTACCCTGCCGATCAATTTAAATTCTGAATTAATGGATATTGAACTTCCAGGTTGAAAAGCGGTCGGATAATAGACCTCGGCAGTTGCAATATAAACACCATCAGTAGCCTCGCAACAACTGGAATCAGAAACAGTCACGATATAAAAACCAACCTCAGTGGCCGTCAGAAACCTGTCTGTGCTTCCACCCGGCTGCCAGTGATAAGTATTATGAACTCCGGCATCCAGCCGCACCAATGAACCCGGCAGCATAAAAATCGTATCCGACCCGTTTCCCAAATCCACAAAAGGCAGGTGAAGAATGTTAATTGTTTCGGAGTATTGATATTCAACCCCATCAAAAATCTCTGTCAGAACAACCTGGTAATCATCCGGTTCGCTGAAAACAAAGCCAGGATTCAAAGGGTCATAAATTACCTGATCCCCACCATCGTTATTGAATTCCCATTCTGCCAAATCTATATTGGTGGTGTTTGTAATCTGAAAAGAAGTAGTATCGCCAAAACACTTGTTCGCGTATGTAAAATGAGGAATGTCAAGAAAAGATGAAACAAAATTTGGAAGGCCGATAAGGCTTTCTCCTCCATTTAAGTCAAAACCATTTTTGTTATCTCCATCCACATAATTAAAATTACAAGCTGCCCCGGTCCGGTCTGGATTGTGTATGACAGCCAACTGTTGTTTCCCAGCCAGCCCGCGGCGAAATTTTGCTACATAAATTTTCCCGTCAACTGCGAGTTGCAAAGCACCCATAATGCTGTCGGCCCCGCCTTTCTCATCAATCACAAATTGATGTACGACAAACGGATCGGTAAACGGGTCTTCTGCCTGCAAGTCAAGTTGATATAATTTCGTGGTATCATTCCCCGGTGGGGAAGTAGTAAAATACAATTTTGAATCATCCGGTGAGAATTCAAGCCCGAACGGGTAATAGAACATTCCAGGTTTGCTCACAGCAGGATTTGCATTACTCAGAAACCCACTTGAAGCATTAAAATCAAACACCTCTACAATGCCATCTTCAGGTATAACAAGCGCCAGCCGTTTACCATCATGTGACGTTTTCATGTACCCGGAACTGTTGTTCATACTACCCCTGTGCGGCGACCCGATATTGGTCCCTGATTTATCTACAACACCTTCCTCTGTCACAAGCCAGGCATCGAAATTACGGAACTCGTTTTCACCAAATCCTTTTGTAATGACCCAAAAGTCCTTGCCATTTGCATGTTGAACCCCGGTTATTTTCTGCGCATTCTCTCCAAAGAGGAAAATGTTTTTGCTTGTCACTTCCCCTTGTTTACTATTTGTAAAATCAACAATGCTGTAATTAACTCCATCCGAAAATTTTGGCGGATCGTACATATCCACCGTAAAAATGTAATACTTGTTTATGTCTCCCGGGAACGGGACAATCAATGCCGACTGTGTGGCGTGGTTATTTCCTTTAAGAGCGTCTCCGTTTTTCATCAGCTGGAAATCGTTGTTCCAGACTTTAATTCCGTTTGTAAAGAACAATAAATCGCCATTTTCATCGGATATGCTCGCAATTCCATTTGGCATATCGAAATTTTTGAATGTTGGATCTGCTGAAGGAGGAAGCTTACTGAAATTCAGATAGGCCCTTTCGCCAAATACCCACTGATCGGCCTGGTGTGGAAAATAATTGATGCAACCGGATGTTGTTTGTGAAAAAATACTCAGCCCTGCGATGAGTTGAAAAACAATTTGTAGTGCACCTATTCGCAGTTTGGATATAATCATCAGGAGACAATGAGAATTTTAGTTTTGTGGCAATTATTTCTTTACAATCTTGTGAACCGAAAAGCCGCTATCAGAAATGATCCTCAATAGATAAATGCCCTCCGCCAGTATATTCAAATCCAGCTTGATCATATCCTGGCCATCCACTTGATCAACTTTTTGCGTCAACACTTTTTTACCTTGAAGATCCAGCACTTCTATTTCTATACCGGTATCATTTTGCTTTGAATAGATCGTTAGCACCCCGGTTGTTGGGTTGGGATAAATGACGAAATCAGACTTTCCATAATTTACTTCCCCGACCCCAATGGCACATTCGCTGAAATCAAATAAAATAGTGAGGGTGTCACTATTGGAACAGCTCGTAATCTGATTGGTAACGGCCACCCAGTAAGTTTGTTCTTCTACCCAAATGCCATTGCTTTTGGCAACGTAATACCTGTTGTTTGATTGGTTTGACCATTCGTACAGCATATCAACCGGGTTATCAGGATTTCCGGCATCAAGCACAACCGTATCATCAACACAAGCACGGATTTTTTTCTCCCCGATTATTACAAAATTGTCCGGCACCAAATCTACTTGCGGTCGTTGTTTTATAAAAACCAATACATCAGCAGAAAAAGAACTGGCGCTGTCTTCAACTGTCAGTGAATAGTTGGTAGTTTTTAAAGGATTTACTGTAACACTATCGCCGCTGAATGACCAGCCCGGTTCATCGCTTGTCCAATTATACGTGTATTCGCCACCTCCACCGAGGGCATTTGCAATGAGCAATACTGAGTCGCCCGGGCAGACTTCGGGAGGATCGGCAAGCGGAAAAGCGGTAAGTTCTTCAATCGTGAAAACGGTAACCGAGGCGCTATCACTTACGCAATTCAGGCTATCAGTCACGATTAAACGAAAATCTTGCGGTGCGTAGAGCACAACCGTTGTAGGGTTGGGAATTGTATTTGAACCGGCAATCATACTTACCGGATACCACGCATATGCGTATGGTGGATTTCCATTTGATGCCACACCCTGGAGTACAGTTTCTGTCCCTTCATTGATGAATTGATCAATCCCGGCATCGGCATCCGGACCAATAATATTCATGTGAAATGTCAACGACATGCTATCCGAGAATTTATCGCAGGCATCATAAAGCGGGTGTTCCGGCAGAACTTTGATTTGGTACTCGCCATTCTGAATGAGATAAGGCTCAAACTCCATGGTAAACCGATTAGAAAAATTATTTCCCAACAGGCAGGCTTCGCTGTAAATATTGCTAATTGTAAACGGGCCACCCGGACCGTTCAACACAAAATCCTCGGCAAAAATCGAATCGCAAATTACTTTTCCTGTAAAATTAAAAGTCAGGGAATTGGTTCCGCAGCTTAACATCGTTGTATCCACAGTTCCTAATTGGGGACCTTCATCATTGAATAACTCTGCAGTAGACACAGAAAAATCAAGTGTGTATCCAACATCATTGGAAGAATACCTGCTCACGTTAATCACATAATTTTCACCTTTTTTTACCAGGATCATTGCGTTAAGCGGAGAATCATGGAAACCCTGGCAATTCAGTTCACTACCGCCGTTAGGCCCGGTAATAAATGAGGTATCAGCCTTTGCATAGTTACAGCTAACCTGCATTTCTGATACATGTTCCATCAGGTCTGAACATGAATAATCATTCAAACTATACACGGCCCAATCATAATCTATATTCTCATGAGGTGTTAGTGTAAACCCCAATAATCCATTCGATAGGGCTGAAATAGAATACCAGACATCATTTCTTTCACCTCTTTCAAGGCAACTGCCTTTAGAGCAATCGGTTGAATCGGGTAACTCAAATGGGTAATTGCCCTCACCCGAATAGGCTGTATTCTGTATAAACACATATTGGCAAACCGGTATGGCACCCAGGCAATCCTGTTCGGACGGCACCTGGGAAAAAATACCAATCGCGATAAATGAGAAAAGCGCTGAAATTATTATCCTGATCATAATGAATTCATTCCGGTTTGCGTTCCAACAACATTTCAGGACTTTTCGTGGATCATTTAAATGTAAAATTGATAAACGATTCGGGTTATGATTGCAGCCGATGAAAAACCCTGATTATGCCGGCTACTAAATTAAGGCAAATTTGTATACCTGTTTTTTAGCTGTTTATTATTCCGAAGAAAGTTCTTTCAATATTTTTTGGACAATTTCAGTAGGTTGAAGCTGAAAATTAAAGACAAGCACGTTTCTTAGGTTGAAATTTTCGATCACATCTTCAACAAACTTTTTTCGAACAGTGATTAAGAGCGGATTTAAATTGTTATTTAAAAGTTGTTTAAGAACATCCGCCCAGACTTGCCCATCCAATTCAAATAAACCGATCTCATCGATTACAATCAGTTCTTTATCCGGTTTATTTTTCATAAGCAAGATCGATTCGCCGAATTTTATCGTTTCCGGATTAAAATAAAAACGACCGATTTTTTGAAAACCATTTGCCTTTGAATCCTGGCAAAGCAACTCTTTTACTCCTGTATTCAAATCCACTACCGAAAAACCGGAACGTTTATTCTCTCTCCAATCACCTTTAGCATAAAAACCCCGAAAGTTAACATTGTGTTTTTTTAACAGGTCAGCTACCTCGAGCAAGGTGGTCGTTTTGCCTGCTCCCTGTTCGCCCGTGATAATGAATAAAGGTTGAGTTTTCATAGGGTCAAAGATAAGAAGGAAGTCCAGAGTCCGAAGTTCAGTTCCCGTTCGGGTTCTGAGTTTAGAGTTTCGAGTTTCTACGAAAATCATTAATCTCTATTCGCTACTCACAAATCACTAATCAAATCCCCTTCGACCTGCCAGCATCTGTTTGCTCCCTGGCGTTCGAAAACAGGCAAGCTTGCAGGTCTGCCCCCGCCAGAATCGAACCCGCCTCCGTTCCACTTCGGGCGGGCAGGCAATCGAGCAATTGAACAGTCGAGCAGTCAAACCAATAATTCCCGACCTTTGCCCCAATGCAATGGAAAACAAACAAGCTGATTGATCTGCGAAATCAGTATGCAGAAGAACTTATTCCAGTTTATGGAAAAAGAGAGGCGGATGCCATGATGTCCATATTGATTGAACGATTTTTTCAGTTCTCAAAAGCTAACCTGGCCATAAACAGGGATCACCGTTTATCCGAATCGGAAATACTCAGGCTTCATTTTGCGGTTAAGGATTTAAAAAATCACAAGCCAATTCAATATATCCTGAAGTATGTGGATTTTTTAAATACCAGGATTATGGTGGATGAGTCGGTTTTGATTCCACGACCGGAAACTGAGGAACTTATTCAACTCATCATCAATCGCGAAAAAGAAAATGAAGGATTGCGGATTTTAGATATCGGAACCGGAAGCGGTTGTATTGCCATTTCCCTGGCGAAAAACCTGAATCATGCAGATGTAACAGGAATTGACATTTCGGCAAATGCCTTAAAAATTGCCTCCAAAAATATTTTTGTCAATGAAGTGATGGTGCATTTTACTGAATTTGACATCCTCGATCCACATGATGGTAATGATTTAGGGCAGTTTGATGTCATCGTCAGCAATCCCCCTTATGTAATGCAAGCCGACAAAACACTGATGCAGGAAAATGTATTGAAACACGAACCCCATGAGGCCCTGTTTGTTCCTGCCGACGATCCATTGCTTTTTTACAATGCGATACTTTATTACGCCGGGGAACACCTGGTAAATGGCGGAAGAATTTATTTCGAGATCAATGAGGGTTTTGGCAAAGAAGTTTCTGGCCTTTTAGAAAACAGCAATTACCATACTGTGGAGTTGATTAAAGACATTCATGGAAAGGAAAGGTTTGTTTCGGGAAGGAAGAGGTGAAGATGAGACTCACCTTCGCCACGGCTACGGCAAGCGGGGAGGTGGTGAAAAGGTGAAAGGGTGAGGGGTGCAGTTGGCACAATGGGATATTATTAATTCACGTTTAGTGCTGAAGAGTGAAGGGACATAAGCCTGCCTCCAGATCAAGTCTTCCCACAAAGCAAATGCGCCGGCGAGACTTAAGCCTTTAATAAAAACCTTTCATTCCAAAAATACTTTTCCGGAATTGCAATGATCATCATCTTAAAATGGTACTGTGGCCTAATCTTATTGCTATTGTCTATCAATTCCAGTATAGATAATTACTTCAATGTTCCTGCGTAAATTACAAATTGGCCTGATTTGTTCCACCGGTTCTCTTTACGCATACCAATCAATTGATTCGATTTCAAAAGAAATAATTATCTTTGAGTTCGATATGAATCAAATCATTGAACATAAAAAAGGCGAACTGATAGATCTTTGCAGATTCCTAAAAATAAAGCGAATGGATGTTTTTGGATCTTCCGTGTCAGGTTTATTTGATAAGGATAGCGATATTGATTTTTTGATTTCTTTTGCTGATGACTTATCCATCAAGGAGTATACCGAGAATTACTTTACCCTACAATATAAACTGAGGGAGCTATTTAACAGGGAAGTCGATATTGTGACTGAAAAATCGCTCTCAAATCCCTATTTTATTGATAGTATCAATAAAACAAAGGTATTAATCTATGAAGCCTGATGTCAAAAAATATCTGTATGATATTCAGACTTCAATTGAATCCATCGAGGAATTTGTTGGTGACATAAGGGTCTTTTCAGATTATTTAGAAAATAAATTACTCCGTAGAGCAGTTGAGAGAGAAATTGAGATTATCGGGGAAGCAATGAACAAATTACTCGAAATTGAACCTGGTATTCCAATTGAAAATGCCCGAAGAATTGTTGATACAAGAAACTGGGTTATTCACGGTTATGATAAAGTAGATGATGTGATCATCTGGGGGATTGTTATCAATCACCTACCAAAACTGAAAAAGGAAATATCCGGACTTTTAGACACGAAGTAGAAAAGTTATTAATTAAGAATACTCCTCTGGCTCAAGCCTTCCTGCAAAGCAAGTACGCCGGCGAGACTTAAGCCTTTAATAAAAACCCTTCGTCCCAAAAATACTTTTCCCGGTGCAGAAAAAAATCAATACTTTTGTGTAATGGCCAGCAGGAAAGACATATTGCTAAGAATTAAAAAATCAGTAACATCTGTTGTTCCCGATGCGATTGTTATACTTTATGGGTCGTATGCCCGTGGTGAGGAAGAATCAGAATCAGATATTGACTTATTGATCTTACTTAATAAAGACAAAGTTACGTGGAGTGATGAAAAGAAAGTAGCATATCCGCTTTACGATATTGAATTTGATATTGGGAAAATAATAAGTCCTTTGGTTTTGTCGAAGAAAGACTGGGAAAAAAGACATCGTATAACCCCATTTTATGAAAATATTGTAAATGAAGGGGTAGCCCTATGAAAGAATCAGATAGAAGAGAAATAGCAAAATATAGAATATCAAGGGCACATGAAACCCTATTGGAAGTTGATATACTTATTGAAAACCAATTATGGAATACTGCTGTAAATAGATTGTATTACGGATGTTATTATGCCGTAAGTTCTCTGTTAATTTCGATGAAGATAAAGGCACAAACTCATGCAGGAGTTAGGCAAATGTTTGGTCTGCATTTTATCAAAACTGGAATAATTGATGAAGAACTGGGCAAATATTATTCAATTATATTCGACAAACGTCTCACCGGCGATTACGATGATTTTATTGATTATGAGAAGGATGGTGTTAGCAATGGTTATGCCGGCAAAGGAGTTAATTCGAAAAATAGACAAATTAATTAAAAATACTCTGTAGCCCTCTTGGCCTAAGCCTTCACACAAAGCAAGTACGCCGGCGAGACTTAAGTTTTAGATTCAAGAGCCCCGTCTTCGCTTCGAGCGGGCAGGCAAGAATCAAGACATCGGGGTTTGAGTTTTGAGTTTTGGGTTTCGAGTTTAGTTCTGAGTTTCGAAATCCAACATCCAGTATCCAGCTTCCAATATCGAATCACACTTCACTAATCACCAATCATTATTTCGAAAATTCTCCGACCTGCCAGCATCTGCTTGCAGGTCTGATAAAACTGTATCCGGTTTCCTATACAAATGACTAATGACCAATAACAGCTTTCAACACCTTCTCCAGAAAATCCAGCGACAATTGATAAATCCCCGGGCTTGTGCTCTCGCGTGGGCCTGCAATATTGAGCACATCAATTTCATTCGACCGCAACCAATCATCCACATTTTTCTGCGCATCCCTGTTCGTCATGTTTACGATTAAAAACGGCTTCTTACGCAAGAGTGCATATTCGGCAGTAAACGCCGACCCATTTCCAAGTTCACTGGTAAACAAAATCAAAGTGGCATCGCTGTCATCAACGTTTAGCTTTGTACGCACCACGTAAAGGTAAGTCCCTGTTTCAGTCAACGGATATTTGTCATGAATCCTGCCATCTTCGGCTTTGCGGCCTTTTGGGCACCAGCCACCACATGGAATATTGTATTTCAGGGCAAAGTCAAGGGCAGCCCGGTCAACGCCCGCCTGCCCTCCACTGATAATTTTCATTAACTGTATTATTAAGCGTTTCCGTTTTTATAATTAACAAAATCCCTTTGTGATTTGTAAAGGTTAACGATTTGTAAAGCAAGGTTCTTCATCTCATTAACAATATTCAGGAATAACATTGTATTGCGGGTTCCTACCTGGGCCAGTTTCACCCTCTTGATTTGTTGTTTCCTGATTTTCTCAATATATGCAACATATTCTTCCTGCATCTCAATAACTTTCTCCTGTAAGTCAAATTCTCCGGAATCCATATTTGCTGTAATAGAGTTGATCAATTCAGTAAGGTATTTTTTCAACTGTCGCAATTCTGCAATTTGTTCGTCAACCAATGGCTTATGGTTATTGCTCACATGCTCATATGCCGGGTTCACCACAAAACTTATACTGTGTAAGGCTTCACGCATATAGTCCAAAACCTCTACAAAGTAGTAGGCAGTATCCTCAGCGTCCTGTTTTATCTTGTCAACAACCAACCTGATATTGTTTTTCAGGTATTTCGCCTTCGTGGTCATCTTATCAACATTTTTCTGGGCTTTCTTCAATTCTTTCAGGTCCTCTTTTTCAAGTCCGCCAATTGCCCTGTCAAATTCAACCACTACATTCTTCAGGTTTTTAATGATCGTTTGGGTTGCTTTTTGAGCAATGTCTTCTTCAAGAAATTCATCTACCCCTTCGGTTTCTTCTATCTTTTGTTCAACAACTCTCTGATGCACAATTCGTGTTTGGTAAACAATGAAAATAATAAGTGCCACCAGTCCAATAACAGCATAAATATGACCGTAATACAAAATAAAGGCAATAATGAGCGCACTTGTAAATGCAATCATTGCAGTTAAAAACCATCCTCCAATTACTGAGAAAACACCTGTAATTCGATATACTGCACTCTCCCGGCCCCAGGCCCTGTCAGAAAGTGAAGTACCCATAGCAACCATAAAAGTTACATAAGTGGTTGACAAAGGCAATTTCAAAGAAGTAGCAAAAGAGATAAGGATACTTGCTACAGTAAGGTTAACTGATGCCCTGACAAGGTCGAAATGCGGGTGGTCTTTCTGGTCGTCTTTTTTGTATGATGCAATCTCTTTCGGTTGTTCAAATCGTTT
>JAUXBM010000103.1 GCA_030619415.1 Chlorobiota bacterium | reverse complement strand
CGTAACATTTTGTTAACAATGTGGTAAAAGGTGGTAAATAATGTAAAATTGTGGTAAATAATTGATACATTTACGCCGTAATTCCGTGTTTATTAATGATTAACCTCCTTGGAACATATGAATGTAAGATTGACGCTAAAGGGCGATTCATGTTCCCTGCTTCGTTTAAAAGCCAAATGGGTGAAGCTGCAAAACTAGGATTTGTCATTAAACGCAGCATCTTTAAAAAGTGCCTTGAAATCTATCCGTGGAAACATTGGGAAGATGAATCGCGCATGGTGAGTAAGCTCAATATGTTCAAGAAGAAAAATGCGGAATTCGCTACCAAGTTCATGGCAGGTGTAAAGCTTGTCGAGTTGGACGGAACAGGTAGGTTTTTAATCCATAAAGACTTGTTAAATTACGGCGAAATCAAAAAAGAGGTTGTACTGACATCAGTTGCTAACCGCATCGAAATTTGGGACAAAGCAGCATATGAAACTGCTATGGACTATGATGCGGACGAATTCGCCGACCTGGCCGAGGAAGTTATGGGCGAATTTGAAACTGATCAATAACCGAATGTACCATATACCAGTATTGCTTCAGCAAAGCGTTGACGGGCTCAACATCAAACCGGGTGGCACCTATGTGGATGTCACTTTTGGGGGAGGTGGGCACGCAACTGCGATTCTGGATAAACTGGAAAATGGCCGTCTTATCGCTTTTGACCAGGACCTGGATGCACAGGCCAATGTTATCAACGACGACAGGTTTTTACTTGTGAACCAAAATTTTCGTCACCTTAAAAATTTCCTCCGGCTTCATGATGCTTTTCCAGTGGACGGTATTCTTGCCGACCTGGGTGTATCATCGCACCAGTTTGATGTACCCGAACGCGGATTTTCGTCGCGCCTGGATGCACTGCTTGATATGCGAATGAGCAAGCATCTTGAGAAAACAGCCGCAACAATTGTCAATAATTATTCGATTGAGGAACTAATTGCTGTTTTTAAAAAATACGGAGAATTAAAACAAAGTCATCGAATAACCAAAGCGATTCTACAGAAGAGGCAATTCGATCCAATTGAAACGACCTGGCAATTGGCCGAAACCGTTGAGCATTGCTTCCCGCCCAACAAACGCAACAAATTTCTGGCAATGGTTTTCCAGGCGCTCCGTATCGAGGTAAACGATGAATTAAGCGCACTTGAGGAATTGCTTTTACAAACAACTGATGTTCTTGTAAAAGGCGGGAGACTTGTTGTGATCTCGTACCATTCCCTCGAAGACAGGCTGGTTAAAAATTTCATGAAGACAGGAAACCTGGAAGGAAACCTGGAAAAAGATTTTTACGGAAACCCGCTTACACCATTTAGGGCAATCACCTCAAAACCAATCGTTCCGAACGAACTGGAAATAGCCGAAAATAACCGTGCACGAAGTGCTAAATTAAGAATTGCCGGGAAAAACTGAAATGAGCGAAAAGAAGAACATAAGCAGAAAACCTAAAAAAAGTAGCGCGGGCATGCCTCGTATCAAAACAGGCAGTCTTGGTAAAACTACCAAAGGCATCCTTGGCGGCGAGATGTTAAGTGTGGGCACATTCCGGTTTTTTCCATTCCTCATTTACATCGCATTCCTCGCATTTATTTACATCGCAAGCAATTACTATGCAGAGGCCAGGATAAGGGACATCAACCATCTGCGTAAAGAAATGAAAGAAATCAATTACGAATACATAACGGGCAAATCGAAACTTGAGGAATTAAGCAAACAATCGCAGCTGGCTAAAAAACTGGAAAACCAGGGCATAAAAGAGAGTACAAAACCGGTAAAAACAATCAGGGTAGCAAAAGACTAAAGAAGTGACAGACATTAGAAAAGACATATTGTGGAGGGTTTACCTGGTGTACTTTGGCATTCTTCTGTTTGGGCTACTCATTATTGCCAAGCTCTTTTACATTCACCTAAAGGAAGGGGAACATCTAAAAAGCCTTGCCAACAACCAGGAACTAAAAGTATTTAGCATTGAAGCCAGCCGGGGCAACATCCTTGCTGACGATGGCAGTTTACTGGCCACCTCGGTTCCCGTGTTTGAGATCAGGATGGATGTAGCATCTTCAAACATATCCGACAAGTTTTTTTATGAAAATGTTGAAGCACTGGCAGCAGGACTTTCAAAAATTCTCGGTAATAAATCAGCGAAAGCTTATAAAGATTATCTCATTAAAAGCCGCAAACAGGGCAAGCGATATGTGCTGATCCGCAAAAAGGTAACCTACGAACAACTGAAAGAGATAAGAAAGTTACCCATTCTTAATAAAGGAAAAAATGGCGGGGGACTAATTGCCAAACAAACACCGCGCAGGGCACATCCTTTTAACACACTTGCTGAGCGGACAATCGGTTATGAAATAAAAAAAGAAAAGTTGTTTGTTGGTCTCGAAGGAGCCTACACCGATGTTCTTACGGGGAAAAACGGCAAACAACTTATGCGTCGCATTAACCACGGCGACTGGATTCCTATCCATGATGAAAATGAAGTAGAACCACAGGATGGCCTCGACATCATCACGACCATTGATATCAATATCCAGGATATTGCCGAAAATGCCTTGCTGCGCCAATTGATGAACAACGAAGCTTTCCAGGGATGTGCGGTCGTGATGGAAGTAGAAACCGGCCATATTAAGGCCATCGCAAACCTTCGCTATGATAAGTCTGACGGAAAATACAAAGAGATCTACAACTATGCCATTGGCGAAAGTATTGAACCTGGTTCAACGTTTAAATTACCCAATATCCTTGTCGCCCTCGAGAAAGGAAATATTAAATTAACCGACAGTGTCATCACCCGGGAAGGGTTCGATGTCGTTAACGGAATGTCGGTCCAGGATGTTCATAAAATTGGTAACGGACGCGTGACTGTGAGGGATGTTTTCGAGCATTCTTCCAATGTTGGGATGGCGAAGGTTATCAGCAGGGCATTTGAAGACAATCCTACTCAATTTATTGATGGTCTCTATGAAATGTCGTTAAATAAACCATTAAACATTGAAATCAGTGGCGAAGGTCAGCCGTATATTAAACATCCCTCTAACAAAAAAACCTGGTGGGGAACTTCGCTCACAGCCATTTCATTTGGGTATGAGATCCAGCTAACCCCACTTCAGCTATTGACATTTTACAATTCCATTGCAAATGATGGAGTAATGGTTAAGCCAATGTTTGTGACCGGTATCGGCATGGGTGATGTGATCAAAGAGGAATTTGAAACTGAAATTATCAATCGCAGGGTTGTATCAAAAGAAACCCTCGAACAGGCACAGTCTCTTTTAGAAGGTGTTGTTAAAAGAGGTACAGGTAAAAATGTATTTAAAGATGCAGCCTATACCGTTGCCGGCAAAACAGGAACCGCGAAGATTGTAACGGATGGAAAATACACGCGTGATTACAACGCTTCGTTTGTTGGATATTTTCCTGCTGATGACCCGAAATATTCATGCATTGTCGCAGTTAACAAGCCCACCGCAGGAAAGTATTATGGCGGGGCAGTGGCTGCACCGGCTTTCCGCGAAATAGCCGATAAGATTTACTCCATATCGCTCGTCCTCGATTTAGACCACCAGACCTATTATGGAGATGTGCAGAAACCGGAACAAAAAGATGCAGTTCCATACAAAGACCTGAAGACCATTTATGAAGCGCTGGGAGTTAACACGGCTGATTACCTGCATAATGAAACGTGGGCAATGGCAACATTAAACAATGAAGAGGTAGAAATTGAATCAGTACAATTTGCTTTGAATAAGGTGCCCAACGTAAAAGGGATGAAAGCAAAAGATGCCGTTTATCTGCTGGAAAATTTAGGAATTGAAACCAGCTTTACCGGCCGGGGTTATGTTCGCACGCAATCCGTGAAAGCGGGCAAGCCCATTTCGACCGGACAAAAAATTAACCTTCAACTGGCTATTTATTAAGCATTGAAAACACTAACAAACATACTGCACAATATTAAGATCCAGGAGCTGAAAGGATCAACTGATGTTTCTGTAACGGATATCTGTTTTGATTCCAGGCTTGCCCGTAAAGGCAGTTTGTTTGTGGCTGTTAAAGGAACACAGGTCGATGGACACCGCTTTATCGATAAGGCCATCGAAAAGGGTGCAAGTATTATTGTTTGTGAGGATTTCCCGGAAAGTATCGATGACAAAACAACCTATATCAAAGTCAACAATTCAGCATCGGCACTGGGATATATCGCCTCAAATTTTTACGACAACCCGTCAGAAAGCTTACAATTGGTTGGTGTAACCGGAACGAATGGGAAGACTACAACAGTCACTTTACTCTATCAACTGTTCACCATCCTTGGATACAAAACCGGTTTACTTTCCACCATCTCAAATAAAGTGCATTCGAAGGAATTGCCTTCTACCCACACAACCCCGGATTCGATCCAGCTCAATAAAGTGTTGAGGCAGATGGCCGATGAAGGTTGCGAATATGCATTTATGGAGGTCAGTTCACACGCCATCAAACAGGAACGTATTGCCGGTTTACATTTCGCCGGAGCTGTATTTACCAACATCACGCACGATCACCTCGACTATCACCTCACTTTCAGAAATTATCTGAATACAAAAAAGAAATTGTTCGACAATCTCCCAAAAGAGGCTTTTGCGCTCAGCAATGCAGATGACAAAAATGGACGGGTTGTACTACAAAATACAAAGGCTGGCAAAAAGACTTACGGCTTAAAAAACATGGCCGACATTATGGGGAAGGTCATTGAAAACCATTTCAGCGGCATGCAACTCAACATTAATGGTACAGAAGTCCATTCATTAATTTCGGGAGGCTTCAATGCTTATAACCTATTGGCAACATATTCGACAGCCATCATGTTGCAACAAGATAAAGCGGAAGTTTTGACGGCCATTTCCCAACTGACCGGCGCTGAAGGCCGTTTCGAATTGATCAGGTCAGACAAAAATATAACCGGTATTGTTGACTACGCCCACTCGCCGGATGCACTGTTGAATGTATTGCAATCGATTAATTCACTGCGCACAAGAAATGAAAAGCTGATCACGGTAGTTGGAGCAGGTGGAGATCGCGACAGGGAAAAAAGGCCGAAGATGGCAAATACCGCGTCTGTACTGAGTGATCTTGTGATCCTCACTTCTGATAATCCCCGTTCGGAAGATCCAAATAAAATCATCGAGGAAATGAGAAGAGGTATCGCTCCGGCCAAAAAAAATAAAACGCTGGTAATTACCGATCGCAAAGAAGCCATTAAAACGGCTGTAACACTTGCACAACCCGGAGACCTGGTGCTTGTAGCGGGCAAGGGACATGAAAAATATCAGGAGATAAAAGGGGTTAAGTACCCTTTTGATGACAAGGAAATACTAACTGAATTGCTTAAATCAATTTAAAAGATGTTATACTATCTTTTTCAATATCTGGAAGAAACTTTTGCACTGCCCGGTGCCAGTGTATTCGAGTACCTCTCGTTCAGGGCTGCCGGTGCGGTAATCACCTCACTCATCATCAGCCTGTTGTTTGGAAAACGTTGGATCAAATACCTAAACCGGAAGCAGGTAGGCGAAACAATTCGTGACCTGGGCCTTGAAGGACAGCTTGAAAAACAGGGTACACCAACCATGGGCGGACTCATCATCCTTACCTCCATCCTGATCCCGACATTGTTATTCGCCAAACTCGACAATATCTACATCCTGCTCATGCTTTTCACCACAGTATGGCTTGGCATGCTCGGGTTTACGGATGATTATATTAAAGTATTTAAACGGCACAAAGAAGGTCTTTCGGGTAAATATAAAATAGCCGGACAAATAGCGCTTGGGCTGGTGGTTGGATTAGTGATGTACTTTAACCCTGCGGTTGTTGTTCGCGAAAAGCAAGATACTGTTCAGGAAGTTATCACAGGGACTGAGCAAACGGAAGCATCTGCCCATTACGCACAAGATCAAACACATTCATTGAAAACAACCATCCCTTTTTTCAAGAACAATGAATTTGATTATGCGATACTTTTAAAATGGCTGGGCAAAGATTACCACAAATGGGGATTCCTGATTTTTATACCGATCGTTATCCTGATCATTGTGGCCGTTTCCAATGGAGCCAACCTGACCGATGGGATGGATGGTCTGGCAACAGGAACTTCCGCAATTATCGGGCTTACGCTGGGTATCCTCGCGTGGGTTTCAGGCAACATCATTTTTGCCGACTACCTGAACATCATGTACCTCCCCAATGTGGGCGAACTGACCATTTACATCAGTGCATTTATTGGGGCGACCATTGGATTCCTCTGGTTCAACACCTACCCTGCCCAGGTATTCATGGGTGATACAGGCAGCTTATCATTGGGCGGCATCATCGCTGTGTTTGCCATAATAATAAGGAAAGAATTACTGATTCCCATCCTCTGCGGCATTTTCGTGGCCGAAAGCCTTTCTGTCATCATGCAGGTTAGCTATTTCAAATACACGAAAAAGAAATACGGAGCAGGCAGGCGCATCTTTAAAATGTCGCCACTTCATCATCAT
>JAUXBM010000204.1 GCA_030619415.1 Chlorobiota bacterium | reverse complement strand
TTCTAATATAAATGTTGATCCTTTACCCGGTTCTGAATCAACACTTATTTTACCGTGATGCATTTCTGTTGTTTCCTTCACGTAATTCAATCCCAAACCGAAACCTTTGAAATCATGAATATTCCCGGTGGGCACTCTGTATAATTTGTCAAAAATCTTTTTCTGATTAGTATGGCCAATGCCAATACCATTGTCCTGAATGCGAATGTAAATATAACCGTTCTGATTAATCGTATTTATAATAATGTGAGGAACATTTATATTGTATTTCAGCGCATTATCGATGAGGTTGATCATCACATTCGTTAAATGGATCCTGTCGCCATTCATCATTGGTTTGCTTGCATTTAGCTGAAGTTTGATCTCACCCCCCTTTTCCTCCGCATCAATTTTCTTACTGTTCGCAGCACTTTCGATAATTTCATGAATATTTACAGGCAAAATTTTCAGGTTCAACTGTCCTTTATCAATTAATGCAGTTTGCAATATTTGTTCGGCCATCAACCCAAGTCGCCGGTTCTCTTCGCCAATCACCCCGATGTAATTGTTGTACACGATTTCCGATTTTTGTATATCCTTGTCTTTCAGTGCTTCGCATGCCAGAGCAATGGTCGAGATGGGCGTTTTGAATTCATGTGTCATATTATTGATGAAATCGTTCTTCATCACTGAAAGGCGTTTTTGCCGGTTTATTATATAAATGCTGAATGAAAATGATATGATAATGACGATAAAAAGAAATACGGATATGCCGAGTAATTTCCATAATTGCCTGACGATGAAACTCTGTTCATTCGGAAAATAGATCAACAATTTGTTTGGAAAAGTGAATAGTGTTCCCAGTGGTGAAAGGTCATAATAGTAACCTTCGTTCAAAAGCTCTTCCGGGTATTTTCCTGTTTTTTGAATGACCATCGAATTGGTAGCCGGACTGTAAATACCAAATTCAAACTTTGTATTTATTTTTTTTTCTTTGAGTTTCTGGGAAATAAGCGAATCGATCAAAGTCTTTTTAGAGTATAAAAAATTTCCATGATCCTTGTCGGTGTAGTTAAACGAGAGTTCCCGTAAAACCCTGTTGGCCTGGTTAGTATGCCTTATCCAATCATCAAAATCGTTTTGCGAACCCCAATTACCCACATTCATCATCAGGATGCGGTTTAATGAGTCAAAGGTTTCGTAGAAGCCCTGGTTTTGCTGATAGAACTTGCGCTGCCTGATCACACGGTCATGAAGCCGCATTTTATCAAGTTCGTAAACCACATTATTCATCACCAGGTTCACATCCCTGAAAAAAACCGCTTGTTTCACCTTTACGGCATCTTTTATCCAATACACCTGAATAATCATTAAGCCAACGGTAGATAAAGTAACCAGCAAAATGATCACACCGATAGTCCACTTCTTCATAAAACAAATGTAGAGGATCAAACAGTTGATTCTCAGCTTTTAACATTTATTAACACTTCTTAATTTTGCTTAACATTTTGCTGTTGACAGATGAGATACTTTTGTCCCTGTAAGCTTAAGAATAAATTGCAAGCTCCGGCGAATGAATAATGAACCGGAGTTATATTCTGCTTAATTTCATAATTGTTGGTTTTTGGTTAGCGGCTCTCCCTGAGCCGCTTTTTTTATTTATACGCAGCAATAAAAACACCCCTTAATAATGTTATTTTAGCAAGTCAGATTTTAGAAATTGATTAGACCGGAAACCATACAAAATATTTTTGAGACCGCTCATATTGAAGAAGTAATTGGCGATTTTGTGACGCTGAAAAAGCGGGGAGCAAATTACGTTGGCCTCTGTCCTTTTCATAATGAAAAAACACCATCGTTTTCTGTATCTCCTTCAAAGGGCATCTACAAATGTTTTGGGTGTGGCAAGGCCGGGAACGTGGTCAATTTTGTGATTGAGCACGAACATTATTCCTATCCCGAGGCATTGCGCTATGTCGCAAAGCGATATGGTATCGAAGTAGAAGAGGAGGAAGTTACTCCCGAAATGCAGCAGGAACTGGATGAACGCGAGAGTATGTTCGCACTCAACGGATTCGTTACAAAGTATTTCCGTGAAAATCTTGTCACCAAAGAAGAGGGTAAATCAGTTGGCCTGACCTATTTGAAAGAGCGGGACTTTCGTGATGACACCATCGAAAAGTTTGAAGTTGGATATACCATCGACAAATGGGAAGACTACTCAAAACATGCAATTGCCAATGGCTACAAAAAAGAGATATTGGTAAAAACCGGTCTGAGCATTGAAAAGGAAAATAACCTGATCGATCGCTTCCGCGGACGCGTGATATTTCCGATACATAACCTGACAGGAAAAGTGATTGGTTTTGGTGGCAGAATTCTGTCATCAGAAAAATCAACGGCAAAGTATATCAACTCACCCGAGTCGGATATTTATAACAAAAGCCGGGTACTTTACGGTATTTTTTATGCAAGGAATGAAATTGTAAAGAAAAATTTGTGCTACCTGGTCGAGGGTTATACAGATGTAATTTCGTTGCACCAGGCTGGAATTGAAAATGTAGTTGCATCCTCAGGAACATCTTTAACCCCTGACCAGATCAAGCTTGTTAAAAGATTTACCCCCAATATTACCATGTTGTTTGATGGTGACCCGGCAGGAATAAAAGCTTCCTTTCGGGGAATAGAGTTGATCCTCGAACAAGGCATGAATGTGAAAGTGGTCCTGTTTCCTGAAGGGGAAGACCCCGACTCGTATGCACGATCGCACCGTACCAGCGAAACAGAAGCGTTCATCAAAAATGAGGCGGTAGATTTTATTAAGTTCAAAACGAACCTGTTACTCGACGAAACGGTTGGTGATCCGGCAGCCAGGGCCTCACTTATTAAAGAGATTGTACAGACCATTGCCACCATTCCGGATGGGATCAGCCGATCAGTTTATATTAAGGAATGCAGTACAATAATGGAAGTGCCCGAGCAAACCTTGATGAACGAGCTCAATAAATCACTTCGCCGAAGGTTCAGGGATAAAACAGCACCTCGGCAAGAATATTTTGCTCCACCCGAGCCCAGTCAATCGCTGGATGAGCAACTTGAAATTGATCCTCTTGACATTTCCAGGCACGAAAAAGAACTTATGAGGTTATTGCTGCTTTACGGGTACGAACATTTTTTATTTGCAGATGAAGAATCGGGTGAAAATATTGAGGTACGGGTTTCAGACTTTATCGTCAATGATCTGCAAAATGAAAATATTAAACTTGAAAATCAGCTTTTCAATCAGATGCTGGAAGAATATTCCAAAGCCATTAAGGAAGAGAGACAACTCAGCGAAATTTATTTTGCCAATCATCCCAATCCAAAAATAGCAGCAATTGCTATTGAATTGATTGCCACACAACATCAGCTCAGCGAAAACTGGAAGGAGAAAAAAATATATATAAAAACGGAGAAAGACAAGCTAAATACGATGGTGCTTACTTCCCTGCTCACGCTAAAATCAAGGCTGATCAGCAAACAACTAAAACAATTATCCGATTCGTTGAAGGTAACCAGCGATGATGCAGGGGTTTTTATTTTGCAACAACAATATTATGAACTGAAAAATATTGCTGCAAGAATTGAAAACCAGCTTACCAGGTCATTTCATTATTAAGCCATCCAATAAATTGGATGTCTCATTATCAATCATCCGTTCGAGACATGGTTTAGGTCTGCATCCCGAAGGGATAGAACGAAT
>JAUXBM010000205.1 GCA_030619415.1 Chlorobiota bacterium | reverse complement strand
GAAAATAAGCACTTTGTTCCATCTCATCAATAGTTTTTACGTGGACACATTGAATATGCCCGAATTAACTGAGAAAGCAATTAGACTTACTTTAAAGGAACTCGATCCTCATTCATCTTACATCTCTAAGGATGAAGTTGATGAAGCCAATGAGCCGCTTGAAGGCAGCTTTGAAGGTGTTGGTTTGACTTTCCAGATGTATAAAGACACCATACTGGTTATTGCTCCAATTCCCGGAGGCCCGTCTGACAAGGTTGGAATATTTGCCGGTGATAAAATTATCAAGGTTGATGGTGAAGATGCTTATGGAGAAGAAATCAGCAATAAATGGGTGATGGATCATTTAAGGGGCGAAAAAGGTACAGATGTGGTAGTTGGTATTTACAGAAAAGGGAATAACGACTTAATTGATTTTAAAATCACCCGCGATAAAATTCCAATCAATAGCCTCGATGCTTCCTTTATGCTGGACGAAAAAACCGGTTACATCAAGCTGAGTCGCTTCGCAAAAAATTCATTGGACGAATTTCGCGAAGCTTTGGCCGAATTGAAACAAGAAGGCATGCATAGCCTGGTATTTGATCTTCGTGGAAACACTGGTGGTTATCTTGGTACGGCCATGTCAATCAGCGATGAGTTTTTGCCCGGTGGTAAAGAAATTGTTTATACCGAAGGTGTTCACAGCCCCCGGCAGGATTTGAATTCAACCCAGCGTGGAAGCTTTGAGAAGGGTAAACTTGTCGTGCTTATCAACGAGGGTTCGGCTTCTGCAAGTGAAATCGTTTCTGGTGCAGTTCAGGATTGGGATCGTGGTGTATTGGTCGGTCGTCGGACTTTTGGAAAAGGATTGGTGCAGCGACCATTCCGACTGCCGGATGGCTCCGTTGTACGGTTAACGATAGCCAAATATTACACCCCATCAGGCCGGTGCATTCAAAAGCCTTATGAAAATGGTGTTGATGAGTATTATAAAGATTTTGCAAACCGTTTTGAACACGGTGAAATGATGAATGCCGATAGTATCTCATTCCCTGATTCGTTGAAATATGAAACCACAGGTGGTCGTACAGTTTATGGCGGCGGCGGTATTATGCCCGATATTTTTGTGCCGATGGATACAACCAGGTCCAGTGACCTTATCTCTGACTTAATTCGCAAAGGAATTTATAATGGGTTTGTAAATGAGTATCTTGACGATAACAGGAAATCATTGATAAAGCAATATGAAGTTTTCGGGCAATACCAAAAAGATTTCGACCTGAGCGAAGCTGATTTTGATGAGTTTATAGAAAAAGCAAACAAAGAGATCGAATACGAAGAAGAAGATCTTACCGAAAACATCGATTTTATCAAACTACAGTTAAAGGCCCTGATTGCGCGTAACCTCTACACAACAAGTGCTTATTACGAAGTGCTTTGGTCGGAAGACAATGAGATCAAAAAAGCGCTCGAAGTATTGAATGAGGACATAGCCTACGAAACTTTTGGAGAAGTCTTAGGAAATTAATCTCATTGCTCAGATTCCACTATCCTATTCGATTAATGTTTATTTTTACCCCTGCATTGGTGCCTTATTTCACCTGACCTGGTGGATGGCCTAATAGGGAATCAGGTGTAATTCCTGTACAGTTCCCGCTGCTGTAAGCTCATTCAAAGCTTTTGAAACCGTCGGTCACTTTTCTAAACCGAAAGGGAAGGCCTCAAAAGTGAGTAAGTCAGAAGACCTGCCATTGTGAAGTTGATATTCAAAGCTTTCGGGATAAAAGCAAACGATATGCCTTGCATACCATGGTTTTCCTGTAAGTTTTGAGGTGAATGAACAGATTGTTTGACCTTAAAACTTTTTTTATTGAAAAGACTGTTTAAATATTTCCTGTTCCTGGCTTTCGCTTTGTGCATTGCGGTGGGATCATCAGGGCAAATGGTTTTTGACACTTTGTTTTTAAATGAATTTGAAGTGCTGGGATATAAAGAGGATTATCTTGCCACAAACAAAAAAAGCTCCATCGACAGCTTGTATATGCAATCGCTTAACGAGGGCGATATGGGCGAATTACTTTCAACTTTCACTCCGGTCTTTATCCGTTCGTATGGAACAGGAAGCCTGGCCACCGCTTCATTCAGGGGAACTGGTGCTTCGCATACACAGGTGTTGTGGAATGATTTCCGTCTCAATTCGCCCATGCTGGGTCAGACGGATTTTTCACTGCTGCCCAATTCATTTTTTGATAAAGTGGAGTTGTACTACGGCGGGGCATCGCTGGTGAAATCCGGAGGAGGCCTCGGAGGAGGCATCAACCTTGTGAATGAGCCATTTCATCCGGGCAACCCGGTTGTTTCTATATCGCAATCGTATGGCAGTTTTAATACCTGGTCAACGGTTGCAGGGCTGAACCTTGGTAGTGAGAAATTCAGTTCAAATACAAGATTTGTTTATCAATCTTCAAAAAATGATTTTCCGTACCATAACGATGCGATAATTCCCCCGCGGGAAATGAAGCAGGATAAAGCAGATTACCGGAACACCGGCTTTACACAACAATTCAGCGTCAGGCCCAATGTGCACCATGTATTTACATTTACCACCTGGAACCAATGGAATTTCAGGAACATCCCGCCGTTGATGACCGGCGTTGATTCGGGAGAAGGAAAAAATGAATATCAGGATGATTTTTTTACCCGGAATACTTTGGGCTGGTCTTATCACAAAAACAGGTCAAGGCTTGAAATCAAGTCGGCATACTTTTATGAGAATTTTACCTATAACCTGCAAAATGATACGGATGGCATTCCCGGTGCAGGGGATACGTTGGTTTATTCACTCAATAAAACCACGGGTGTTTTTATAAAGGCGAAGTATAAATACTCTTTTCAAAACGGTTTTGAACTGGCAACAGGCCTGGATGTTGATTTCGAACGTGTTAATTCAAACAACTATAATGGTATCAAACAACGAAATACTCAAAGTTTGTTTGCCCGTGTCAAAAAAGATTTTTGGGGTCGTTTGAAAATAAGTCTGTTGTTGAGGGCGCAGGTGACTGATGCCAACCTGCTACCGCTGATGCCGCTTTTGGGTTTGAATGTGAAACTACTCAACAGTCACGACCTTTATTTGCGCATGAGTATTTCCCGAAACTATCATTTACCCACCTTAAACGACCTGTACTGGTATCCCGGAGGTAACGAAAACCTCAAACCGGAAGATGGTTTTGAAGCAGAGGCAGGAGTGAATTACGTGTTTTCTGCAGGCAGTCATTTGCTGATTAAAACGGATGTAACTTTTTATGGCTCAAAGGTCAATAACTGGATTCAATGGATGGATACAGGACTGGGCTACTGGACGCCTGAGAATATCAAAAAAGTATTTGCACGGGGTGTGGAATTTACAGCCCACCTTGATGGCCAAGCGGGAAAGTCAAATTACAGGATCTTTATCGAATATGCCTATACTCGTACCTCCGATGCTAGTGAAAAAGCAAACGGGACAAATGATAATGATGATCAGTTGATATACATTCCCATGCATACCGGAAATGGTTTTGTACGCTGGAGTTACCGGTTGTTTTATGTCAACTGGAATATCCGGTATGTTGGCGAACAAAATACCATTGGCAATACATTGCCTGCTTATTTGCTGAACGATGTGGCCATTGGTAAGCAATGGCAAATCGACAGGGTCG
>JAUXBM010000011.1 GCA_030619415.1 Chlorobiota bacterium | reverse complement strand
ACATAGCATTTCAAATTTTTTCACCTCAACCGATGATTGTTTAGAAGGTGATAAGTGATCTAAAAGATGATATGTTTCCAGCAACTTGTTCATCCCCTTCCCGGCAGCCTGTAATGCTTCATTGGAAAAATCGAGGGTGCTCCGGTAATGTGCCTGAAGCATAAAAAACCGGATGGTCATCGGGCTGTAAGCCTGTTCAAGGGATTCATGACTGCCACTGAAAAACTCATCGAGCGTAATAAAATTATTCAGCGATTTGCCCATTTTCTGGCCATTAACCGTAATCATATTATTGTGCATCCAGTAGTTGGCGGGGTCATGTTGAGTGATTGCATTTGATTGGGCAATTTCACATTCGTGATGCGGAAAAAGTAAATCCATACCACCACCATGAATATCAAATCTTTCACCGAGATAACGCGCTCCCATTACAGAGCACTCCAGGTGCCAGCCAGGGAAACCATCACTCCATGGTGATGCCCATCGCATGATATGTGTTGAGTCCGCTTTTTTCCACAGTGCAAAGTCAAAGCTGTTTTTCTTTTGTTCCTGACCAGTCAGTTCACGGGTATATTGTAACAGATCCTCAATCTTTCTACCTGACAGCTTTCCATAGTTAAAATCCTTGTTGTACTTCTCCACATCAAAATAAATGGAACCTTCTTTTTCGTAAGCAAACCCACTTTCAAGCAATAATTTTACCATTTCGATCTGCTCCGGAATATGTCCTGAAGCAGTAGGCTCAATACTGGGGTGCAGTACGTTAAGCTGATCCATGTTTTGGTGATAACGATCGGTATAGTATTTAACCACCTCCATGGGTTCGAGTTGTTCAAGACGTGCTTTTTTGGCGATCTTATCTTCGCCCTCATCAGCATCATTTTCAAGATGACCCACATCGGTAATGTTGCGAACATAACGGACTTTGTAACCCAGGTGCTTCAGGTAACGAAACACAATATCAAAAGTAATGGCCGGACGGGCATGACCCAGATGGGCATCGCCATAAACCGTGGGGCCACAAACATACATACCAACAAGAGGAGGACTGATGGCTTCGAAAATCTCTTTTTTCCGGCTGAGTGTATTGTATATCTGAAGCTTGTTGTCCATCATTGAAATATTTAAAATGCAAAATTAAGAATTTTGAAAAGTATTGGAGGGAATGGAAAAATCAGGGCAATAAAATAGCTGTTTCTAATTTCCGATTACAAATCTTTGATGAAACATCGGCGCCTTTTGTGCTGGATGTGGTCGTAATTTTTCCAGTGTGTGGCACCTTTCATGTTGGTTTCAAACATGCCGGTAGTCTCCACATATTTAACGCCGTTTTCAATCATCGCCTTTTGTAGTTCATTGATCAAAATAGCAGGCAAGCCCAATTTTTGGTAGTGTGGATCAACGCCGGTGAGCAATAAATCCATATCATCGGGATGCTTGAGTGCCTGGAGAATATGGTAAAAACCAAACGGAAACATACTGCCGTTGGCTTTTTGCATTGCCTTCGATAAGCTGGGTAAGCCAATAATAAATGCGACCATCTTTCCATCCTTTTTGATCACTTTAACATATTTAGGTGCTAAAACCTGGATGTATTTTTTGGCAGAAAAATCAATCATTTCATCCGAAAACTCCGTCACGAACGGGAGTTCCGAAAACGCTTTATTCAATAAATGGAAAACATCTTTCAGGTAAGTTTGAAAATCGTTCTTATCTTTAAAATGAATGACCTCCAGGTTGTTGCGTTTTTTAATAATTTCGGCCAGGCGGACAGCTTTTTCAGGTACTGCTTCAATTTTCAGCCTGAACTCCACCCAATCAATTTCTTTTCGATAATTAAGGTCTTCGATGTGTTTTTGGTAATAAGGGAAGTGCATTACTGATGCAATAGACGGTAGGTAGTCAAACCCTTCGATGAGCAAACCCTGGTTATCAAAATTGGTGAATCCCAGCGGTCCATGAACAGCTTCCATCCCTTTTTCCTTCAACCATTTTTCGGCTGTTTCAAACATCTTGGCCGAAACTTCCTGATCATCAATAAATTCAACTCTTGAAAACCGGCCAATCTTTTTTCCAATTTTTTTATTGTAATCGTGGTTGATGATGGCACCTATTCTGCCAACGCACTTATTGTCGTTCCAGGCTGTCCAGAATTTAGCTACACAAAATTTAAATGCGGGGTTGGTTTCTGGTTTAAGGATTTTTACTTCTTCTTTCTTGATTGGTGGTATCCAATAGCTGTTATCCTTATAAAGTTTATAAGGAAAGTCGACAAAATGCTTGTAATCTTTGGCCGAAACGACCTCTTTAAGAAGGATCATATCATATGATTGAACGGTTATCGACAAAAGTAATTTTTTCCGTTTAATTAATAACCTTTGAGTTGTTATTTAAACTCATTAAATCGTTCGTTTTTATACTTTTGTTGGCAGTAATTAAAACATAACTACTAATGGAAAGAGTACTGGTTATTGGGAGTTCAGGACAGATTGGTTCGGAATTGGTATTGGCCCTGCGCAAAAAATTCGGGAATGTAAATGTATTTGCCACAGATATTAAAAATCCACCGGATGAAATAAGAAATGGCGGGCCTTTTCAAATCCTGGATGTCCTCGATTATAGAAACCTGTTGCATTTTCTGGTCCGACATAATATAACCCAGGTGTATAACCTGGCCGCTGTGCTTTCGGGCAATGCCGAAAAAATTCCCCTCCAGGCATGGGATATCAATATGAAAGCTTTGATGAATACACTGGAAGCTGCACGCCAATCAGACGCCAAGAAACTTTTTTGGCCCAGTTCTATCGCTGTTTTTGGACCTACTACTCCCCGTCATAACACGCCCCAATTAACAGTAATGGAACCAAATACTGTTTATGGCATTTCAAAACTTGCCGGCGAGCGGTGGGGAGAATATTACTGCCATCGCTATGGTATTGATTTCAGAAGTGTTCGCTACCCCGGACTGATCAGCTATAAAACAGAACCCGGTGGAGGTACAACTGATTATGCCGTTGAAATATATTTTGAAGCCATCAAAAAGGGCAGCTACGAATGTTTTGTTTCTGCCGATACGGCACTTCCGATGATGTTTATGGATGATGCCATTGAAAATACATTACGCCTCATGGATGTTGGAAGTGATCACTTATCTTTAAGAAGTAGCTATAATATGGCCGGAATTTCATTCACGGCTGAAGAACTGCATCAAAGTATCAAAAAGTATTTACCCAACTTTTCAACTACCTACAAACCCGATTTCAGACAGGCGATCGCTGACAGCTGGCCGGCAAGTATCGACGACAGTATCGCGCAAAAAGACTGGGGGATGAAAACTGAATATGATCTTGATAAAATGACGAAAGTGATGCTTGAAAAAATTGGTGAACAATTGAATGGCCCAAAAAATTGATGGTCTTTTCAATATCTGATTTGTGATTGCTTTTCTTTCTCTTATTCTAAATCACTAATTTTGCTTTCAGTTATGGCCAGAAATGATGACACATATTATCAGCGGAGGGTTAACAGTTCCTATGTTACGTCGATAATCAGTATTACGCTGGTTTTATTTATGCTGGGATTTCTGGGTTTGGTCGTTATCCACGCCAATAGCCTTTCAAGGTATATCAAGGAAAATATCGGTTTTGAAATTATTATGAAGCCTGGCTCCAAAGAGGCCGATATCGTTTATCTGCAAAAAATGCTGGATACCAAACCCTATGTAAAAACCACAGAATATATCACCAAAAAGGAGGCTACCAAAAGACTTTCCGATGCATTGGGTGAGGATTTTATCGGATTTCTGGGAGATGAAGACAATCCACTGTTGCCTTCAATCGATGTTCGATTTTATGCCGAGTGGGCCAACAACGACAGCCTGGCTGTAATTCAGGATTATATTATGAGCCATAAAGCTGTTAAGGAAATATATTACCAGAAATCGCTGGTTCACCTGATAAATAAAAACCTGCGTAAAATCAGTTTTATTTTATTGATCTTTAGCGGGCTATTGTTATTTATTGCTGTGGCATTGATTAACAACACCATTCGACTTTCGGTTTACTCAAAACGTTTTATTATCAGAAGTATGCAACTCGTTGGCGCTACGGAGGCATTTATTCGCAGACCATTTGTTTGGAAAGGAATCATGCAGGGGATCATCAGTGCACTAATTGCCTTACTTCTTTTAACAGGGGTAATCACTGCTTTTTGGCGAAATATACCGGAACTCGCAGTTTTGTCAAGCTACGAGATGTTATTCATTCTTTATGTTTTTGTCCTGGTATTGGGCATGCTGGTTGCCGGTTTATCAACACTTTTTGGTGTGAAAAAATACCTCAATCTAAATTCCGACAAACTATATGGTTGATTGTTATTTTTTCATTTACTTTTGCCCAAAAATAAAATGATGGCTACAAATCAAACACAGAAAAAGGCAAGTGAAGAAGGCGCGCAATTTGCTTTCGGAAAGCAAAATTATATCCTGGTACTTATTGGGCTTGTGGTCATGCTGGTCGGTTTTCTTTTAATGATTGGCGGAGGATCGGATGATCCTGCAGTTTTTAGTGAATCATTGTTTAATTTCCAGCGTCTGACACTGGCTCCTATTTTAATACTGACTGGTTATATTATCGAAATATTTGCCATCATGAAACGACCCAAATCAAAATCGTAAATCATCACCCCACCTTTTGTAAATGAGTTGGATTGAAGCACTGATCTTAGGCCTGGTCCAGGGCCTCACCGAATTTCTTCCTGTTAGTAGCAGCGGACATCTTGAGCTTGGAAAAGCACTATTTAATTTAAAACTTGCTGCCAGCGACAGCCTTGTTTTTGATGTAATTGTTCATGGCGGAACAGCATTGAGTACCCTGGTGGTTTTCAGAAAAGATATTTTTGAAATCACCAGAGGGTTGTTTGAATTTAATTGGAACTGGCAGACAAAATTTGTCGTTAATATAATTATTTCAATGATCCCGGCTGCCATAATTGGTATCGTTTTCGAGGAACAAATCACACAACTTTTCAATAACCAGACGTTACTGGTTGGTGCCATGTTGATCATTACAAGCCTGTTACTGTACCTCGCCGACATGGCAAAGAATACAAAAAAAAGTATAACTCCACGCAATGCTTTCATTATTGGTATAGCTCAGGCTATCGCAATTTTACCGGGCATTAGCCGTTCAGGCGCTACCATTTCAACCTCGGTGATGCTTGGTATCGATCGGGAAAAAGCTGCCCGTTTTTCATTTTTAATGGTGCTGCCATTGATAATAGGGAAAATGACACTCGACGTAAAGGAAATTGTCGAATCAGGAGGTCGCGATATAGACATTTCAAACCTTGCACTTATTATCGGTTTTATTGCTGCCTTCATTTCAGGTTTATTTGCTTGCCAATGGATGATAAGCCTGGTTAAAAATGCAAAATTGAAATATTTCGCATACTACTGCTTTATTGTGGGTAGTATTGCCCTTTTTTATTCTTTTCTATTCTAATCGATGAATTTAACGGCTGAAGATTTCCTGAATGGCCAGGTATTGCTGATCGATAAACCTTTGGAGTGGACTTCCTTTGATGCAGTGAATTTCTTGCGCTCATTTATTCGGAAAATGTACAACATTAAGAAACTGAAGGTTGGACATGCCGGTACGCTGGATCCACTGGCAACAGGACTTCTGATTATCTGCACCGGAAAAAAAACGAAAGAAGTTGATTCGTACCAGGGTATGGATAAAGTATATGTTGGCAGTTTGTTGATGGGTGCTACTACGCCTTCATTTGATAAAGAAACGGAACCTGACCAGACTTTTGATATCAGCCACCTTACACCTCATGATATCGAGCTAGCACGTCAGCAGTTTATTGGGGAGATCAACCAGATACCACCGATATATTCAGCCATTAAAATAGAAGGGAAAAGAGCATTTGAATATGCACGGAAAAACACCGAGGTGAAAATGAAATCAAGAAAAGTAACCATTCATGATTTCCAGCTTCATAATATTGACCTGCCACACGTTGATTTTACCGTTACTTGCAGCAAAGGGACTTACATACGATCACTCGTCGATGATTTTGGAAAAGTGCTTAATAATGGTGCTTATATGACTGATTTGAGAAGAACGCAAATCGGGGAATATAGTGTGAAAGATGCCTATACAATTGAGGGGTTTAAAAAAATGATCATTGATCAATTAGCAATTTGAAATTTATACGTCTGGAGCTAAAGGGGAGCGAGGTAATAAAATAAGCTACTTGATTCGACACAAGATATACTTATTAGTTGCCTCATTTTCAGAATTTTATTAAATTTTACTTGACTATCTGCTAGATTTTTCGTACTTTTGCACGCTTTTTAGTGGTGAGGGGAAATGAACAAATCCCCTAAAGATATTGTTATCTTTTTGTAAACAAAGCACTTACAACTCAATGAAATTATCACAATTTAAATACGAACTTCCCAAAAAGCTAATTGCTGATCATCCATATGAAAACAGGGATGAATCGAAGTTAATGGTTATTAACCGGAAAGAGAAAACAATCGAGCACAAGGTTTTCAAGGATATTATGGATTATTTTTCTGATGGCGATGTGTTCGTTATCAATAATACCAAAGTGTTTCCTGCTCGGCTTTATGGCGAAAAAGAAAAAACCGGCGCCAAAATCGAGGTATTTCTTTTGCGCGAACTCAACCGGGAAACACGTCTTTGGGACGTTTTAGTTGATCCTGCAAGGAAAATCAGAATTGGCAATAAACTTTATTTTGGTGAAGATGAAGCATTGGTAGCCGAGGTTATTGATAATACAACTTCGCGTGGAAGAACGCTAAGATTCCTTTTTGACGGCCCTTACGAAGAATTTAAAAAGACCATTCAGTCGTTGGGAGAAACACCCCTGCCTAGAGTACATGAACGTCCGATTGAACCACTGGACGATGAAAGATACCAGACTATTTATGCAAAACACGAAGGAGCCGTTGCAGCACCTACTGCCGGGATGCACTTTTCGAGGGAGTTAATGAAACGACTTGAAATCGTTGGAATCAATTTTGCTGCAGTAACACTACACACCGGCCTTGGTAATTTTAGGCCGATAGAGGTGGAAGACCTCACCAAACACAAAGTAGATTCAGAAGAGATGTTTATCAATCAAAAAACGGCTGATACAATCAACCGGGCTTTTGAAAATAAACATCGCGTATGTGCTGTTGGTACCACCAGCATGAAAGCCCTCGAATCGGGGGTTTCCATAACCGGGAAGATTAAACCATATACAGGCTGGACGAACAAATTCATTTTCCCGCCGTACAAATTTAAAACAGCTGATGCAATGATTACCAATTTCCACATGCCCATGTCTCCCATGTTGATGATGGTCTCAGCATACCTCGGTTACGATTTCACCAAGGAAGTATATGCGATAGCCATGAAGAAGAAATACAAGTTCTTTACCTACGGTGATGCGATGCTGATTATATAGCATTCATAATAATAAAAGACAAAACCCGGAGAAATCTCCGGGTTTTTTTGTTTTGTGATATTGGCTAATTTTACCTTTTTAACCATTTTGGTATGCAGCAGTTTATTCTAATCGTTGCCGGTGGCAAAGGATCCCGGATGGGGTCTGACCTGCCAAAACAATTTCTTCCTTTGGGGGGTGTGCCATTGTTAATGCATACTTTCGATGCCTTTTCGTTTTTGTATGGATCGGCTGAAATTATATTGGTTCTGCCTTCTGATATAATTGATCTTTGGAAAAAAATATGTGGCCAATATGAATTTGCAATCCCGCATAAAATTGTCGAAGGCGGCCCGAAAAGGTTTCATTCTGTAAAAAGCGGGTTGCGGGTTGTGCCTGGCGATTCTGTTGTCGCTATTCATGATGCAGCACGGCCGCTGGTATCGAAAAAAACCATTACTACCTGCTTTGAGATTGCCGAAAGAAAAGGGAATGCAGTACCTTCTATTGCGATCAACGAATCGGTTCGTGAAGTGGATGGGTCCTTAAATCATTCCATCGATCGCAATAAATTAAGAATTATTCAAACACCTCAGGTCTTCAAGTCTTCCCTCATCCGCAGGGCATATAACCAGGCATATGATGAAAAATTCTCAGACGATGCCTCTGTACTGGAGAGTATGGGTGAACCTATTTACCTGGTACCCGGAAATCCTGAAAACATAAAAATTACCCGGTCAATGGATTTGATTTTAGCTGAACGATTAATATCACGGAACAGCGATTAAAAACGCTGTGATACCGAGTTAATATAAAAATGAGCCAAGATATAAAACAGAAGACCAAAGACTTTAGTTGCTGGTTGCTGGTGGATTTAAGTAGTGACCTGCAAGCTTGGCTGGTTGCGAACGCAGAGAGCAAACAGATGCTGGCAGGTCGAAAAATTTGGGAATAATGATTGCATGCCCGTCCAAAGCAAAGTGGAGGCAGGGTGAAGTTTTTCACCGGAACTCAAGACACAAGATTCGAGACTCAAGACTCGAGACTCATTGTGTTTCAGACAAACTTTCAATTGATTAGGGATTCCCAAACTCATTAAACAAATCAAATAGATTATCGAAGCCCACTCCTGCCTTTCCATTCATATTTGAAGAAAAGCGAAATAGCAGATACAAAAACAATATAAAAAGGATAAATCAATTCGAACAAAGGCAAGTATCGTTTTAACGGACGTCTGTTCACAAAGCTGGAAAATTCATTGATCAATGGAAAATCAAAAAGGTATTTCAGCAAAATAAACAAGGAAAAAATTGCAAATATCCACGATTTATAGAAACCGCCTGCAAAAGTGATTACCAGCATCAAATTGAAAAAAAGAACTGCCAACGCAACAATTACCGGCCACCCTGCCCGATAGCCTCTTGCTTTTGATGCCCACCTGATTCGTTGCTTAAAAAACGCGTTTACCGTTGAAGGGGCTTCCGTATAAACCAGGGCTTGAGGATCCTTAATAAATTGCACGGCCCCACTCCCTTTTTCTTCCACTATTTTATGGATCAAAAAAACATCATCTCCTGAAGCAAACTTGTTCCCTGTCGTGTTTTTATTTATTTCATTCACCACTTTCCGGTTGAACATGAGGTTGGCTCCATTCCCCATCATCGGATTACCGGCTCCTACCGAACCTGCCCCGGATGCAACCAGGCTTAAAAAATCCAATGAAAAGAATTTATTGAGCAAACCTTTTCCATGATTGTAAACTACCGGACCGATTGTAAGTATTGGTTGATCTTGCTGATAAAACGCCACCATCCGGTTTAGCCATTGTTCGCCCATTTCACAGTCGCCATCTGTAGTGATGATTAATTCGCCGACAGCCAATTCGATCCCATGTGCCAATGCTGTTTTTTTTCCGGTACCTTCAGGTTTCCCTAAAACGATATTTTTAACCTTATTGTCCTTTCGGAATTTACCAATGATCTTCCGGGTAAAATCTTCAGAATGGTCGTCTATAATAATGACCTCAAAATTTTCTTGCGGATAATCCTGTCTGAAAATATTCTTAAGCAGTTGCTCAATGTTTTTCTCCTCGTTTCGTACTGCTACTACGATACTCACATTCACCACAGGTGATGTGACCTGATTATTGAATCGCTTGATTCTGAACCATCCAATAGTAATTATCAGCATGACTATAAAATAGCCAACTGCCGAAACAATAAGGGCCCACCAAAAAAATTCAATCACCATTGTTGTTGTTTTTTCTGAAAAACCGCAGGCTATATACAAAGATGGCCCCCAGGACTCCGGGAAAAGCGATGTTGATCAACCACAGTACAGTTGATGCAGATACCACACCCAAACTTACCAGCTCCGTCCACAGTCCAAATGGTTCGAGGAACATTGAAAATATAAAAAGGCTTACCGAGCCCCGGACGCCTAATTCCGACAAGGCAATCGTAGGAATAATGGTCATCATTAAATATACGAGGCCGATTAAAACCATCGCATTCAGATAATTTATTGGAACCAGGAAGGCCTGCAATAGCAGCCAGAACTGGAATGAGAAAACCAAATACCTCAGGATACTAAGCAGCAGTACAACCAGCAAATTCTTAACATCATACAAGGCGAAAACATCAGCATACTTTTTTATTCTTCCGTAAAACCGCCCGCTAATTCTCCTGATAACATCTGAAAATGAAGCAAAATTGACATAAGCAAAAACCGATGTAAAACCCGTAATGAGTGCCATTACAATAAGTCCGGAATAAACCCACAAATTGAACTGCTCGCTTAAATCCCAATAAAATGGATAGATAAAAATGACGGCCACCAATCCGAATAAAATAGTTGTTAGCAACTGAGACAGGCTACCAACAATGGTTACAAGCACGGCCTGCAAACGGTCAGCTTTTTTAAGCACAAATACCCGTCCCAGGTAATCGCCAACACGATTGGGCATAAACATACTCACAGAAATTCCGGTAAGTACAGCTTTGGTGGCCGTCCATAAGGAAACTTTTTCAAGTTTGTCGATCAGGTATTTCCACTTGATTATTTCGAGGAACTGATTTAGTGGTAACAATAAAATGGTCAATGCAATTAAAAGTGAAAACCGGCCGGAACCTGAAACCTCGGGGAAAAACTCGCTAATGGATTGGAAATCTTTGCGGTAAAATATTTGATCGTACAAAAACCCAAAAGTCAGAACGACAATTGCCAGCCTGATGAGGATGTTGTATGTTTTGCGTAATTTTGATTTTCTCATCAACCTGTCAGCAATTGAGTTCTGATCGCGTCATTCTGGGTATCGATCCCGGTACAAACATCATGGGTTACGGCCTTATCCATCAACATGGAAAAAAAATACGGCTGATAACCATGGGGATATTGAAGTTGGGACAGTATGACAACCACGCGTTAAAATTAAAAAAGATTTTTGAACGAACACTCGGTCTTATTGAGGAGTACAAACCGGATGAACTCGCCATCGAAGCCCCGTTTTACGGGAAAAATGTTCAGTCGATGCTGAAACTGGGAAGGGCACAGGGAGTTGCAATGGCTGCCGGCTTATACAAAGACGTGCCAATTTTTGAATACTCACCAAAAAAAATCAAACAATCCATCACCGGTAATGGCAATGCATCTAAAGAACAGGTCGCGGGAATGCTGGCTTCTTTGGTTGAATTTGATGAAACTCCCAAATTTCTGGATGCGACTGACGGACTTGCAGCGGCAGTTTGTCATTATTTTCAGGGAAACAAAGTGCAAAGCAACACAAGTTATTCGGGTTGGAAGAATTTTATAAAAGACAACCCTGACCGGGTTGGATAACTGGTCATTGGTTAATTGGTCATTGGTTAATTGGTCATTACAATAATGAGTCCACCTTGAAAGATCAGTTAACTTCAAGTAAAGACACTTGAAGTGGAATTTAGGCAGAGGGCTCAAACCAACAATTCCTATTTCTCTCCCCCAATTTGGGGGAGATGCCGTTAGGCAGAGGGGGCCTCCACCAACTCAAAATCCAGTTGTTTTTTCTCCAGGTCAACTTTTTTAACAAGCACCTGTATCTTATCGCCTAATTGAAAAATATATCCATATTGTTTGCCGATGATCCGGTAGTTGTCTTCATCAAAAAAGTAATAATCATCTTTTAGATCATTGAACCGGAGAAGCCCTTCTGCCTTGCTTTCGTCCAGTTGGACGAAAATTCCCCACTTGCTCACGCCGGAGATCAATCCATCAAAAACCTGGCCCAGCTTATCCATCAGGAATTCAACCTGCTTATACTTGACCGATTCTCGTTCTGCCTGTATCGCTTTGCGTTCCATATCGGAAGCATGTTTGCATTTTTCTTCAATGTCATTTTTATTAACCGATGGCTTTCCATTGAGATATTTTTCAAGCAGGCGGTGTGCAATTAAATCGGGATAGCGGCGAATGGGCGAAGTAAAATGTGAATACAGGCCGAATGCCAGACCGTAGTGGCCAATATTGTCAGTTGAATAATAGGCCTTGGCCATGGTGCGTATGGCGATGGTTTCGATCATTTGCTCCTCACCTTTCCCATGAATGGCTTTAAAAAGGGAGTTGTACGAACGGGCCAGCGACTGGTGTGAACTCACATTTAATGAGTATCCCAACTTTTTCAGAAATTGTACAAAGGTGTTCAACTTCTCGGGATTGGGCTCATCATGAACACGATAAACAAAAGTTTTAGGGATTTTTCCGTCAGTTGGTTTGCCAATCAGCTCAGCTACTTTTTTATTGGCGAGTAACATAAACTCCTCGATGAGAAAATTGGCTTCTTTTTGTTCTTTGATAAATGTTTCGATGGGTTTACCCTTTTCGTCCAGTTTGAATTTTACTTCTTCAGAGTTAAAATTGATGGAGCCATTTTTATAACGCTTTTCCCGCAGAACTGACGCCAGTTTATGCAGATGAAGAATTTCCTCTGCAAATTCACCCTGGCCTGTTTCGATGATTTTTTGTGCTTCAGCATAATTAAAGCGCCGGTCCGATAAAATCACTGTTTTCCCGAACCAGGCATCAAGTACCTCCGCTTTGTTATTCATCTTAAAAATGGCCGAAAAAGTAAGTTTCTCTTCGTTGGGTCTGAGGGAGCATACTTCGTTGGAAAGCTTTTCGGGAAGCATGGGGATCACCCTATCGACAAGGTAAACCGAAGTGGCCCTTTTATAGGCTTCCGCTTCAAGCACAGTTCCTGGTTTTACATAATGTGAAACATCGGCAATATGAACGCCGACTTCCCAATTTTGATCATCCAGTTTTTTTAAGGAAAGCGCGTCGTCAAAATCTTTGGCATCGAATGGGTCGATGGTGATGGTCCATGTTTTTCTCATGTCACGTCTTTTCTTAACCTCCGATTCAATCCCCGGTTTGATTTTGGCCGCTTCTTGTTCGACTGCTTTCGGGAAAGAAAGTGGAAAATCATATTCGGCCAGGATGGATTTCATCTCGACTTCGTGTTCACCAGGTTTACCCAGCACTTCCAAAACTTCACCGAAAGGATTGTTTGAATGTTCGGGCCATTCTGTAATCTTTGCCAATACTTTTTGTCCGTTCTTCCCTTCACCGGCCTGGCTTGCAGGAATAAATATATCGTAGGGCATTACCGGACTGTCAGGCACCACAAAACCAAATTTCTTTTGCAGCTGTAGCACACCCACATAAGTGTCTTTTGTGCGTTCAATCACCTCAACCACCTGGCCTTCAATTTTATGCCCTCGTCTTTTGGGGAATACAAAAACCTTGACAACATCTTCATGTAACGCATGGTTGACATTGTTGGCTGCAACAAAAATATCATCGCCGCCATCATCCGGGATTATGTAAGCTTTTCCCGTACTTTTCATGTCAACCGTTCCGGTGATGTACTGATTGGTCCTTGTCAGTTCATGAACTTTTTCGGCATTCAGCACATATTTGCCCGGCTTAACTTCATTCAGTTCTCCGGCTGTCATCAGTTCCTGAAGAACAGTCATTAACAAATCACGACTGGCTTTATCTTTAATACCCAGCCGATTGCCTATTTGTTTGTAATTATAAGCCCTGAAGGGATTTTCGGTAAATACGCTCAGTACGATACCGGCCAATGCACTTTTTGGTCTTCGGGTTCTCTTTTTTTTGTTTGCCATGGTTTTATACTCCTACCGGAATGGATTCGATTAGATTTTTAGTATATGCTGTTTTTGGGTGTTCATAGATTTCGTCAGCGTCGCCTGATTCAACAATCTTACCATCTTTCATTACCATGATCCTGTCGGACATAAACCGGACGACCGACAAATCATGCGAAATAAAAATATAGGTAAAGCCGAATTCTTTTTTCAGATCGTTAAGCAGATTTAGCACTTTAGCCTGAACGGAGACGTCCAGTGCTGAAACGGCCTCATCGCAGATGATGAATTTTGGGCGCAACGAAAGTGTACGGGCAATAACGATGCGCTGTCGTTGCCCTCCTGAAAACTCATGCGGATATCGATAAAAATGATCAGCTTCCAATCCCACTTTCTCCAGTAACTCGATTGCCTTTCGTTTTCGTTCTTTATTGTTCTTGTGCAAATCGTGTACTATCATCGGTTCCATAATGGCATGACCTATACTCAACCTTGGATTGAGCGAAGAGTATGGGTCTTGAAAAACAATATTCAATTGTCGTCTCGCTTTTTTTAAGGACTGATGATTTAAACTGAGCACATCATTTTTATCATAATAAATCTTGCCTTCATCTGGTTCAATCAGCCTTAAAATGCTTCGGCCAAGCGTTGTTTTTCCACAACCCGACTCGCCCACCAGGCCGAGTGTTTCTCCGGGAAAAACTTCAAAGCTCACATTATCAACAGCATGAACAAAACGCCTGGCTTTCCCAAACAAAGTCTTATTCAAGGCGAATTTCTTTTCCAGGTTGTTTATGTTAAGAACCGGTTGCCTGGCATAAAGATGCTCATGCTCCTTTTTCCGTTCAAGCGGATCAACCAATAAAGCTTTTTCATCAAAAGTTGCCTTAGAATCATAGGTCTTCATAAACTCATCAATTGTCGGTAATTTTTTCAGCCGTTTGCCCGCCTGGGGACGACAAGCAAGAAGCCCTTTGGTGTACGGATGTTTTGGGTGTCGGAAAACAGCAGTTACTTTTCCTTGTTCAACAATAGTGCCTTTATACATTACAGCTACATCATCAACTATTTCCGAAACCAAACCAAGGTCATGGCTGATAAACAGCAGGCTCATACCATATTCATTTTTCAGGTCGTTCAATAAACGAATAATCTCTTTTTGAACCGTTACATCCAACGCAGTT